>CAKZQF010000193.1 GCA_937139475.1 uncultured Gammaproteobacteria bacterium
GTTAGCTCGTGTGAATAGTCAAAATTAACGGGAAACGCATCAATCGATGATAAATTTAACCTATCTAACCTGAACACTGGATAATGAGTGCTTGATATTCAAGTGGATCAAAAAATTAGGTGGCAAAGTAAATGCTATAGCAAGGCGAACATCATTAATATACACCATCAATGCTTCATTTTATGCCGTTTCCAAGGCAAAACGTTTATCAATAGCGCGTTATTGATAAACGTTTTAATGCAGATAACTGGTTAAAAAGGAAGATTGAGCAAGCGCTGCTCATCCAGAGTGCAGGTTATCTATTAAGTTTTGCCCCCAAACCTATAAAATCATCTTAAACAGTCTGCTTTGCCACCAAAGCGGTCATAGATACATTACATCAAAGCGGCAACTCTTCCGTCAGACATTTAGATATATTATTATTTTTTTGCTTTCGTGTGAGTAGCTGAAATAAGCTAAACCTCTTTAATAAATTGTTTGATTTCCCCTACAACATGCTCTGTGTGTGATTTATGAGGCATATGACCACAGTTGTCGATAATATCCATTCGAGAAATTCCGCTTGAGTTATTCACAATAAATTCAGGAAATTTTTCAGAACCATATTCATCATTTTTGCCGTGTATTGCCAGTACGGGACAATAAACCTGCTTGATGTTATTTAATTGCCAATGACTAAAGCTAGGGCAAAGCCAAATATCTGTCCAAGCTTTTAATACCCATTCAGCTTTATCTCCATGCCATTTGGCAAGCTTTTCCATTTGTTGTGAATTTTGAAAGTTCTTTTTTGCAATTTGAATACCATGTAGGGTTATTTCTTCTACAAAAGCTTGAGCAGAAATGGTAACTACTGCGTCACACTGACTATCTAATGCCGCAATATTAACGGCCATCGCACCACCAACACTATGCCCTAGTAATATGTAATTTGTGATCTCCAAATCAAGTTTTATCTGTGGAAAGTAAGTTATAGCTTCCTCTTCAATAAATTGGTTTGATGGTAATGCTTGTCTTGCATCAGACTTTCCGAATCCTAGCCTGTCATAGGCTATGACAGGTCTTGATAAAACCTTTGCTAATGTATCTGGAAAATCTTTCCATAAAGCAACAGAACCTAATGAATCGTGAAGCAGAATTAGTGGTGTTTCAGATAGTAAACTTGCAGGAGTCCATTTTTTTATGTAAATGCCCCCTAATGGTGTTTGGATTGATAATTCTTGTACTAACATTTTCTTTCACCAATAAAATCATTACAAAAATAAATTGAAATATGTGGATAATGTAATGCGAAATTTTTCTTTATAAATGACAGAGGCATATCATTGAAAAAACCATGGTCAGTTAAATATTCCATATGTTTATTACCGTCAGCGGTATATTGGTGAAAAATTGAGTTATGAATGCCATCAAAGTCTAAGGGCTTTAAATTGGCTCGTTCACAAAGCTCTTTATTAAAAGTGGGTGTTGATTTTACCCACTGACCATCCAAATACTGTTCTACATATCCATGCATAGTGAATATGTCGCTTTGAAGTAGCTTATCGAGCTTTGATGAGCTGAGGTGATTTCGAACATCGGCTAACCCTAATCTAGCAGGGATCCCTATTGCTCTACTCAATGTTACCTGTAAAGCTGCTTTTGGAATGCAATAACCAACCTTGTTGTTTAAACAAAAATCACTGCTTAATGAAGTGGTACCTTCTAAAAAGGTAAAAGGATCATATCTGATGTCATCTCTGACAAGATAAAAAATTGATACTGCTTTTTCACGTTCATTGCTCCCCTTTATTTGTCTCAACCAGTTTTCTAATTTAGGGTGTTGTTGATTAAAAAATTCATTGGATTCTAGAAACTGCTGCAAATGACACTCCTCAATAAAATAATAAACCAACCTACTTGGGAAAATAATAAGCTAATTATTTATATAAATTGCTTAAAACGATTTAACAAAATATATTTTTAATATTACTTTTAAATAGCGTAGAGTAATATGTCTATACGGGTATTTTTAACAGTCTGATTGGGCCATTTTATTTTATGAAAAGAGTAGCGATTATTGCCTATGATGGCTGTTGGGCGATGAGTGTCTTTCTAGCAAAAGACTTTTTTCGGATAGTTTATCTACTAGATACCTACGACAAGCTTGAACACAATTACGAAGTAGAAATACTAACTTGTAGTGGGGGCGCAATAACTAGCTCCAGTAATTCAACAATTATACCTGATAACAAACTCACGGACAAAACATATGATTTAGTCATTATTCCTCCAATAGAAGGGGCAAGATTAAATCATATACCTTTAGAGGCTGACTTAATCGTTAAGTGGCTTAAACCTCAAATACTCACTAACACAACCATTCTTAGTTTAAGTACAGGATCATACTTTTTAGCTGCATCAGGTAAATTAAATGGAACGATGTTTGCTACCCATTGGGCATTTGTACGGCAATTAGAAAATATGTTTCCAGAATGTCAATTTACTTCTCATAAGTCACATTTGAAAACAGGGAATATTTATACAACAGGCTCGTTTGAAGCAGGAATCAATGTATTATTAGCTATAGTGGCAGAAGATAAGGGAGATCGTTTTTCTCAACGCTGTGCAACACACTTGCTTATATCTGAGCCAGGAAGATTAAGTCCTATTCTCCCTAACTATCATATTCATAAAGATGAACGAGTAACTGAAGTTCAAGACTGGATTGATAGTCACTTCCAAAATATTATACGAATAGTTAATTTAGCTAAAATGTTTAACTTTAGTGAACGTAACCTTAAACGTAGGTTTTCACTGGCGACCGGGACTTCAATTAACAAATATATACAAGAAGTTAGAGTAGATAAAGCAAAAAAACTTCTGTTGGCAACTGAGAAAACAATTAAAGATATATCGATTGAAGTAGGCTATGAAAACGACAGTTTTTTTTCTAGGCTGTTTAAAAAAAAGACAGGCATGAATCCCGCTAAATGGCGCAGTAGTGATTGATTTTGTAAGTAACTAATCCCTGATATTGGCAGAAAATCATCTGTAACTTTAATTCAGTTAAAGGCAGCTTTCAGCTCAAAGTTAACATCAAGTGATGGAAGGTCAACGGCAGTAATGAGCTTGAAGCTCACAATAGACCATACTTAGTTCTCCATTAATAACGGAGAACTATCATGTTTTCTTTAACCGTTTATAAACCAACTGAGCCATGGAATAAAAACAAAATTGTTGGGCAAAAATTACCACTTAAGCTACAACAAATTTGGGCAATCCGAATCAGGCTAGAATTAGTGAATAATATAAGAGACCTTGCACTTTTTAACCTTGCTATAGATAGTAAATTAAGAGGATGCGATTTAGTTACTCTAAAAATAAGGGATATTGCTCACGGAAAAACTATTCAGTCGAGAGCTATTATTGTTCAAAAAAAGACAGGATTACCCGTTCAATTTGAACTTACCGAAAATACACGTCATTCAGTTCAAGCTTTAATTACAAATTCCCATCTAAGCTCAAACGATTATTTGTTTAAATCACGAATACACTCGTCAGAACACCTATCAACACGTCAGTATGGAAGAATTGTTGATGCTTGGGTTTCCATGATTGGTTTAGATCAAACCCAATATGGAACTCATACGATGAGAAGAACGAAGCCATCATTGATATACAAAAAAACTAAAAATCTACGAGCGTGCCAATTGTTGCTAGGTCATCGAAAGCTTGAAAGCACTGTTAGGTATTTAGGGATTGAAGTTGATGATGCTCTTGAGATTTCAGAGAGTATCGACTCTTAGGTATTGTGCCAGATCCATAACTGGTATCTGGCAACAACGCCACCAAAGCGGTCATAGAAAGACAATATAAAAACGTCAGTTCTTAGCCAATGAAGCCGACATTAGCTTTTGAGTTACAAACGTCAGTTCAGAGCGATCAAGATACTTCGTATACTCTAAATAACCGTCCAAGTTTATTAAGCCGTTACAGTTTTATCTCTTACAGCAAATCGACAGAAATTTTCTAATCTTATACAACTCACCGCACCTTCCAAAAGAAATAGCATACATCGATAGTATTCATTTGCTTTGCCTCTAAGAACGCCTGTTTAATCTTTATTGGAACCAAGCAATATACGAACGAAAAAATATAAAACTATTTTTCATTTATTAAACCCCTACCTTGTGTACATAAAATTATTTGATGTTTTTTTTGGTTTATTTGGTTTTCTTGTTGTTTTTATCAAATTATTTGTTAATATTAACTCATCGCTAAGGCGAAAATAAATTTTTATTAAGTAAACAATTAGAGAGTAAAGAAATGAAAAATATCGATGAATTATGCCCAGCACCTCAAATGGCGGAAGTTAACATTGGGCTTCTTTTATGCACTATCGAGCAATTAGACGGTACGTGGAAGAAAATGGGGTATACGAGTTCCGTAAGTAATGAAGTGAATGACACTCTGTGTCACTTATCTCCGACATACAAAAACTTGGAAGCAAAACAGAGAGTAGAAATTCTAAATGCTGTAGTAGATGTTCTTTGGAGGGGGGTGTCACTAACGGCAAGCCAGAAAGTAAAAGCGGCTGGGTTGAAATCGTTGTTGCAGCTATCAGAAATGACAGGAGTTAGCCCTCAAACATTAACCAACTGGTACAAAGATAAGCCAGAGCTTTTCGATGTGTTAATAGACGGGGCTTTGGTTCAGCAGAATATCCCTGAGCTATCGTAGCCAAATAGCTAAAAAGAAGTGGTGATATATTCAAATAAACAGGTCTAAAGCCGTTAGGCAAAACAACTTGTTAGTTCTTAAGGTAGAGCGAATAAAAGTAGCGCATGTGGTTAATTTAGCAACAGTTGCTTTAGACATTAGTTGCGTGTTTGGAGTTTACTTATTTTTAATAATGATTCGTATGTGATTATTTAATAACAAGCGGTTATTAAATCTAATTGCTACTAGTAGAAAGCTTTAAGGAAATAGGAAATGGAAAATCAACACACAGATAATAGCATTACAAGTCATATTCATGGGTTAACACACACTAAACATGCAAATAAACGAATGCAGCAACGTGGTATTAAACTTTCTTGGGTTAAACTGGTTCTTGAATATGGATGTGAAACCTATCAAAAGACAAAACGTACATACACAGTTTCTCTTGATAAAAAAGGTATTAAAAAGTTAAAGCGTGATTCACAAAACTTAACTGACGTATCTAAATTGCGTCATTTATACCTCATTTTAACTGAAGATTTTGTGCTCGTTACTTGCGCTTACCGTTAAAAGTTTCGAGTTTATAGCTAAATATTCAAACTGTGCGTTATTAAGGATTAAAAATGAAAATAATTGAGAATTTTAAATATCTACTCAACACATTTCGAAATTTATTCTCTGCCTGTTTTGAGCTAAGTGAGGCTGCTAAGTTGAACTCTCAAACAGAAATGTTAGAAGCCTTGCAGAAGCATATAGAAATGAACAATAAGCTTTCTCAACTTGACGATATTGAAGTTGAGAAAATCAAAGAGCTTTTAGACTCTGTGCAAAAAAAACAGCATGAAAGAAGACTTCAGCTAGCATTAATTTCTTTCCCGGTTTTATTCTTGTTCGTGTTTTTATTAATAGTTGGTGAGTTATTTGTTCAATTTATAAGGTGAAAATTTTTATTACAACTAACGTGCTTTAAAAAGTGTTCTGAGCAACAGGACCTGATATTTTTAATTTTCACTAAAAATGAATTCGGTGGATTCGCTGAATTATAAAAAATTGAGGAGTTATTATGGGATGGGCTGATGATATGTACGATGCGGGATACACGTCTACTCATGGGGGGCTAATGGACGATCATGACGACTATTATGATGATAATGAAGATTCGTCGCCACCTGAACAAAAAAAAACGTTTTGTGAAAACCACAAAATATCAGAAGCTAAAGGTGAACCTTGGATGGAAAGGCTTTGGGAGTGGGCAGATTTGAATGGTATGAGTGATCGTGGAATACCGAGGTCAGCTATTGAGCTAACCAAACTCCGTTATTTGAGTTTAACGAACCCTAACCTAAACGAATTACCTAAAGAAATAGGGCAGCTAACCCAAGTTTGTTTTTTGTACTTTCGTGGAAGCTATCGAAATGAATTACCTGAAGTAGTAGAACAATTCACCGAACTTAAAACATTAACTTTAGACGAGAACACTCTCAATGGACTGTCAAAAAAACAAAAGGAATGGCTAAGTGAACTTGAGAGGAACGGGTGTAGACTTTGGACGAATAATAACCGACGAGTATTTTAGATTTGCAGGCTAACAGAGGTACAAGAAAAAATAGCCATCTATTTATAAATCTCCATTCTGCATATTGCAGTATTGTAGTGACTAATCAAAACTGGCCTACAATATAGATTTAAAACATATATTGGAACGTCTATAATCGTATCAAACAGTCCATTCTGAGGTTGTTTTTTCATTCATAAATAGGTCGGGTTTGTGGCAATTGTTAGCGTTCAAGAATCAAACCTGAATGACGGCAATGAGCTTAAAACGGACATTAGCCATGATTGTTTACTAATGCCTTCAGTGCGCAAAATGGATTAAGATTGCTCATAATATTAGACGTCAATTTTCAGGTTTTACAACTGGCATGCTTTTTCTTACTAATTCAACAGCACAGTCTGCTAGGTTTTGACAATCAAAGTCAGATACAACACAAAAGCTATATACGTTAGCAAGGTGATATTAATGATTATATGGCCGAGTACGCTGGCCCAAATTTAAGTTTTGAATTACCTTTTAATATTCAATTTCAAACCCAGGGGAAACAGCAAGCAATATATAACAGAGTTTCTCGATGTGGTGAACTTTAGGCCAAGCTCGTACAGAGTAAAGCCAGTAATAAAGTAGCCGACATATAATCCACGATACGTAATGTGCCCCTTTAATAAACTATAAAAAGCAAAGTTTACATTTTATAGCTTATTACTCTCGTCAGTATCTTGAGTCTTTTTTAAATCCAATTTATCCAAAGATGTAACTTTTATGCAATAAAACTAAGTAACAAATATACCGCTAAAACTACGGCAACCCACATAGCCATACTACCCGTTGGATAATCTCGTGACAGTAAAAAACTCAGTCGATCGTTTTTTCCAGCAAAACAACCTAAGTAAGTCGTTAATCTCAATTTAACCGCATCTCTTATTGCATGGTCTACTCGCCAGATGACACTAAACGCATTCTGTAAAGCACTTGGAATTGCACGACGATAAGTCCAATCAAAATCTAAAACCGTTGAGCGTAATTCGGGTGGATACATACCTTTAAGATTAAGCCAAACAAAAGCCAACGCAGAGAAGAACAGTAATTGTGTTTGTGCCAACACATGCGTTGCATCATATGGGTTATAACCTGTGTCATAAGGTAGCAACGAATATAATGCTTGCGGGTAAATACCAATAGCAATACAAAGCGCTGCGGCAATTGCCATAGCTAGCAACATATTGTTGGGTGGATCAGTTGCTCGGATACCGGAATCATGAGCAAAGAAAGCAAAGTACGGGATCTTAATACCTGCATGATGAAAAACACCTGCCGAAGCAAAAAGCAACATTAGCCAGACCCAATCAAAGCCTTCCTCAAGCGCGGCAGTCATCACCATTGATTTACTGACGAAACCACTAAATAAAGGGAAAGCGGAGATAGAAGCAGCGCCTACGATACAAAGAATCGTTGTTTTGGGCATGGTTTTATACAATCCCCCTAAGTCAGAGCCATTTATACGCCCCGTCATGTGCAATACCGCCCCCATAGACATAAACAACAAGCCTTTAAAAATAACATCATTGAAGGCATGAGCCACGGCTCCATTGATTGCAAGCGCGGTACCGATACCAATACCAACCACCATAAAGCCCACTTGGTTTATCAAGCTATAAGCCAATACCCGACGTAAATCATTTTCAATGACGGCAAAAAAGATAGGGAAACACGTCATGGCTGCGCCAATATAGACTAAAATCTCAGCTCCAGGGTAGGCCCTCGCTAGCGCATAAAC
>CAKZQF010000194.1 GCA_937139475.1 uncultured Gammaproteobacteria bacterium
CATATCTAGTTTTCAACTAGATAGCTACATGAAATGCCGGTGTGATGGAATTGGTAGACATGACGGATTCAAAATCCTTTGCATGGACAGCATAAATTTTGAAACTATAGAATGAGAATGTACTGCCGGCGTGATGGAATTGGTAGACATAGGGGATTCAAAATCCGTTGCCTTCGGGCGTGGCGGTTCAAGTCCGCCTACCGGTACCATTCATTTAAGTTATATTAGTCAATAGCTTAGATGAATTTGTAGCAAGCTTATCTCTTAAAACTGCGGTTGTTTTTTAATTTACTGGTGCAAACTGGTGCAATAGAGAAATAACCATGGCTTCAATCCAAACAATTTCTAATAAAAGCGGTAAATCTTATCGCGTACAATTCATGAAAAACAGCAAACGTTTATCCAAACGGTTTGCAAAAAAGAAAGATGCTGAGAAGTTCTTAGCTCTGCTAACTCTTGATGATCAACTAACCGATCGCTTAACCAACAAAACTCAATCAACATTAATGTTCTCTGATGCCTGTGAGGAATATTTAAAACAATACACTGGCAAATGCCCTAGCACTGTTCAGCGAGTAAACTGGTGGGCTAATGAATACCAAACACTCAAACTAAATGCTATTTCAAAACAATGCGTTAGAAGCTCCTTAAAGAACTTAGCTAATGATAAGTCTGCTGCAACAGTAAACCGATATAAAGCTGCGCTAAGTGCTGTATTTACCTATCTGCAGGATGAATATGATGTGAGCACCAACCCCGCTAGGGAAGTAAAGCAACTCCCTGAAAATAATGAAAGAATACGTTTTTTGACTGATAATGAACGTCATAGCTTATTGCAAGCTGTGAAAAAATCTACTTGGAATAAGTTGTATCTCTTAGTCATTTTAGCTTTAACAACAGGCGCAAGGCGTGGCGACCTGCTTAATCTTAAATGGTCAGACATAGACTTTAAAGCAAGAACTGCTTCTATTTCCACAACTAAGAATGGCGAGCCAAGAGTATTACCTTTAACCGAAGAAGCTATATCAGAGCTAATGAAGTTTAGGTGCGTTGGAGCAACGTATATTTTTGCACATCCAACTAAAATTGATGAGAACTTCTATAACTTCGACTGCCATTGGCATAAAGCACTTAATGAAGCCAAGCTAATTAACTTTAGGTTTCATGATCTAAGACACACTGCTGGTTCAATGCTTGCCATGGCTAACGTACAAACAGCGCAAATTGCTGATATATTGGGACATAAAACATTGAACGTTACCAAAAGATATATTCACTTATCAACTGCTTATAAAGCAGATGTTATTAATGATGTAATGGGGGGGATTGCTTATGAGTAAGTCACCTTTAGACGACTATATAAAGCATAAGGTTTCACGTCACCAAGATGCAATTAGCTTAGCCAATCGTTTAGTGTTAGAAGGGCGGGTTGATGAAGCTAAGTCTATACGGGGGTTAATCGATGATTTGGTTAATGAGATAACAAGCAATCAAATGTACCGCGATAATATTCTATCAACTATGCGCTACGCAGCGGATGAGAACCAAGAACTAGAAAGTGAAAAAGACGAACTAGAAAATGAAAACCTAGAAGCCAAAAAGAAAAAAAGCAGGCAAGCTAGCTTGGCCGGGAAAGCAAAAGCTAATCCAGACGAATATAAAGAACAACTTATTCATAGCTATTTAAATAGGGGGTATGTACCAGCATATGAATGGCACAAAAGTATTCCTCCTTCTCCCAGAAATGGGGTTCCCCCAAAATTGGATACAATTCAAAAATGGGTAAGCTCGTATAAAGCTCAAATTAGAAACAATCTAAAATGGGTAAAGAAGGATAAATAATACTTATTGTCGGAATATCGCTGTTAATCCGGTTCGTATCAGATTAACGATGATATTCCGCTAAACATAACTCAACCCATCAGTCATTATCTCCCTTGTCTCATATGAGGCGCTGCGTAGACCGCAGTTAACAAAAGGATAAGCTCTAATGACTAACATAGAACCATATAAGACTAACTTAAATAACTGGGTAGCTTTAACTGAAGTACCAAAGCTACACCCTCAATTCACCCACTCACAGCTAAAGCACCTATTCTGGAAGCGAAAAGAGCATACGGGCCTGGAGCAATGCTATCGAGTAATTGGTAAAAAAGCATATATTTGCTTGCCTTTATTCGGGCTATGGCTAGCTGGTGAGCTAAATCAGGAGACTGATTAAATGGTAACAACACTTAAATTAAAACGTACAACTAAAATTGAGCGATTCATCGAATCTCTTTTTTTAGCTGGCTCTAGCGGTGTGAAGCCGCTGGAATTAAGCAACAAAATTAACACTAAAAATATTACCAAGTATGCTTATGACTTAAAGAAAAAGGGGGTTCACCTGCATACGGGAATAAACTATAGAATCACTAACATCAATGATGCGACTGCAGCATTTCACCTATTAAACAACTACAGAACGGAACGTGGTGCAACAGCACTCCCTCTGGAGTTCTTAGGGGACTGGAAGTAATGCAAGAACTATTAGAAAACGACAGCACCCTAGAAGCCTCCACAGCAAGTCAGGGTGCCAATCAAAATCCACAACCAAATCTGTTTGATTGGGCTGATGAGTACATTTTAACAGATGATGAAATTAAAGCCATCTCTGAGCCTGAATGGATTATCGAAAACCTAATTATATCTGGACATGTAATTCTCATACCTGCTGAACCAAATGCCGGAAAGACTACAATATTCTTTCACCTTGCAGGCGAAATGATTAAGCAAGGTCATCATGTTTATTATGTAAACACTGACATATCGGGCGGAGATGCAAAGCCATTAGCTTCATCTGCTAAAGATAAAGGCATTAATCTATTGCTTCCTGATATGAAGCTTGGCTTATCGATGCAGAGTGTCATTGCTCAATTAACAAAATTATCAGAAGCAAATGAATCACTGAACAATACGGTTTTCATTTTTGATACACTAAAAAAAATGCTCAACGTACTTAATAAAAGTGATGCTAAATGCTTCTTTCAATTAATACGCAAGCTATCAGCCAAAGGAATGACCATTATTTTGTTGGCTCATACCAACAAATACACTGATAACGAAGGCAAGCCAATATATGAGGGTACAGGCGATATGCGTTCTGATGTTGATGAGCTAATTTACCTCATCCCGCAAAAGCACTCCGATGGCTCAATGACCGTAACTACTGCACCAGATAAAGTAAGAGGCTCATTCGAGCCAATTACTTTTAACATTGATCGTAACAGGAATGTATCAATTGCTAGTCAAGCTGTTGATACAGCACTAGCTAACCAAGTGCAAAGTGAGCTTAGTAATGATCAACATGTAATTGATGCAATTAAAGAAGCTATTCAATCAGGCGCTGAGACCCAGAAGGAGATAATTGAATTATGCGCCGATGTAAATGTTGGTGAGCGTCTTGTTAAGAAGGTGCTAGTTAAGTATGGTCATGACGGTTCGACCGATAGTGTGTACCCAATTTTTTGGAATAAAGCTCAAGGAGGGAAAAACAGTTACATATACTCTTTAAGCAACTGCTAACAACAAGCCTCGGTGTGATTCTATCACATCGATGGCAACCATTTAATTGTCATTGTTGTCATTTTAATCTATTTTATTCATTAGTATTCCGACTTAAACCAATAGTTCTAAAAAATACAAAAAAGACATATTTAATGGCATTATATTTACAGGACAAAATGGCTAATAAAAGAATATTCTTGTGGTTCTCCTGCGCTTTTAGTTTAGTAAACTGAAAGAACCAATACGATATGCTAGCAACTAAATTTCTCAAACGATATCAAGACGATAATGCTAGATATAACATAGCTTCCGCAATGCTGTAGGCATAACGAATTCAAATACTATTATTCTAAAGATAAGACATTCACGATATTCTAAACTCCTATGACTCTCGATAACGTACTATACAGTGTCGATATATTCAATCTGCATTAGATTTCAGGAAATCAGCCTTAAGAAGCAATATTAAATCTAGCAGCAAGAGGCCAGTTTCGTGTCAGCGTAAATAGGGAATGCTGTAGTAAACTGTTTTGTGTAACTTAATCATTACATCCCATCATGCCTGACAATCTGAGACTGCAACCAATAAAGGATTAGCATCTGGAGAATACTGCAAATACTTATAAGCTTTAGTTATAGTTACATCTTTTACTAACTCTATATCTGCTAAATAAAGTAACTTCCCGCCGATGCTTGTGGTCAAAGATATTCCTCTCCTTGTTTCTCTTTGATTTACGACACCGTATTTTTCCCATTTGTCAGCTATACAAATGGAGATGGTTTTGACATCTTTATTGCTAACTTCCAAGACATGTGGCGCATTTGCTCTCATTAATCCGGGGGTAGTTGTGCAGCCTGTAATGCTAAGCATTATAGCTAGTGTTCCCATTACTCTATTCATCTTATCCTTAGTTATTATAAGCTTATTCCTTTGATTTGACTGGGGATATTACATGACGTGAATGTCTATTAAAACCTTGTAAATAATGAATATGGAATCAAAATTTTCTGTTACGTTGTGTGTTGAACAGGAGTATTATTACTTTGGACAACTTACCTAAGGTTAACTTAGCATCATCATTAGGTTCTTTCGAAGGTGGGGGCGCAATACATAATACCCTTACGAGTTGATTGGATTGAACTTTGGCTTTTGACCGAGCAACTCACCATTTCTTGCTTTTGTTTCTAAACTGTATGCCTCGGTACTGCTATTAACTATAATATATTGATAATCTAAGTAATCCTGAATAAACGATTTGGTAAGGGTATCTAGCTTTAATTCGCCATTGGAAAATAATGGTAAGTCTGTTTGTTGAAGTGACGGGACAACTAATCTGTTTGCTACATAAACACAAAACTGGTCACCACTTAACCGGCCTGTCGAGTGGCTGTGAAGACGAGTGACTAAGCCGTACTTTTTCTTATGAAGATTTTTCTCAATCTCCCTACCGGACATACCACAATACAATAATTCGTCTTTATTCCAGATTGCATAAATTCCAGCTGCGACCATTGGTATTGATTTATTAGGCCAAACTGAAAATTTTGATCTATCTGAAAACTTCATCAATAACCTTGTGGTATCAATTATTGGCTAAGGGCCATAACAAATATGGCAGCAGCTATACAAATCAGGGTAACTGTAAATTTTTTTACCATTTTCATCTCTTTTCGATTTCTGTCTTCATAGGCCTGCTCTTCTTCATAAGCTTTGAATTCTTCATAAGCTCTGATTTCCTCATGGATTCTGGCTTCTTCTTTTTCTGCTGCTTTTTCTTCTGGGCTCTCTGAATATAACTTAAATTCTTTTTGAATGTTAAGAATCACGTGGTTAGCATTTAATTCGTTCCCAAGTATATTAACCGCTTTATTTAGCTCACGTGCTGCATCGGTATGGCCATCTAAAATTAAGTGCTTTGCAAACTTTAGAATATCAGCGTTGGTACCAAAATAAGATTCTAGGTATACCCTTTCAAGCTCTGTGGCCAACAGTTTAGCCCTTTTGAAGTCTTTAGATTCAAGCAGGTTAATCCTGAAAGTGAATGCCAATCGAGAAGATATTCTCTCTAACTCTTTTTCTAGTTTAGATAAGCCCGATTGGTACTTTGTCGCCACCTTCCAATCATCATCTAAAGTATGTGATGCCGAACTGGAGTGATTACTATCTGAACCACGATCTTCTTGATATGAAAAATTTTCACTAAAGCTTTCTTCCCTTTCTTTATCATAATGAGCACGACTATCCGCATTGGATAAAATTCGATATGCTTCATTTATTTCAAGGGTTTTAGAATTAGCTTCTGATTTAGAACCTTTATATTTATCTGGATGATAAACATTAAGCATAGCTTTGTATGCAGCTTTAATTACTAACTTCTCAGCTGTTGGCAAAATGCCAAGAATTGAATAATAATCTTTTGAGGTATCCATCTACTGAAGTGTCCATTTCTTACGCAAGAATTTGATATATAGAGACTATCATAACTTAAGTCTAAGATGTTCTGAAATGATGTCATTTTTATCATTACTAGATTTTAGTTGGTAATCAATTAAAGGTAAAAAGTACAAAAATGACATATATGGGAACAGGCATGTTAAAACCTGAGTATTTTTTATAAAATCGAGATTTGAAGTAATGTGCTTGCGTATGTCAGCCATTGTTATTTGGTCTGAGTTAACTTACTGTGATGTAAAGTCCGCTTATATATAGTACTTCTAGGCACTTAGGTGCATAATAATTCGAGGTTCTTATTATATGATGCCTATATATTATTGATTGTTATGGTTCGAGTTAGTTACTAGGGGATTAAATGGAATTTTACGAAGTTGAGCCAACGCTAGATAACTATTGGCGTGCAATTATATTGTTTGGTCGTAATGTCGCTTCATATAAGTTTGCCTTGGCTAAGTCTCTTTATGAGCTTAACTCCGTACCAAATGATTTGGTTAAGATGGAGCAACTAGCAGAGCCTTTTAGTCGTCACCTTTGTGAGCACCTCCAACACTCCCCTAAACAAATAACCTCAAAATCTAGCTCATTCCTGAGTGCCTGTAGTGACTACAATCAAGGTAGCTTGAACAAAGATCAAATGATCGATCAAACGGTAAAGCTTGGTTTTAATAATGTCATTGATGCCTTTCATGTCGTAAATAATAATGAAATAGCACAGCGATTCTTTATCGATGAGCGTAAAACTAATGGTGGTATACGAATAACTGATAACTTCTTTAAGCTTGCAGAGCATGAGCAGTTCGACAGTTTTAATAATGAAACAGAAGCTCGTTGGCGGCTCGTTGAACAAGGCTGGAAATTGGGTGTGTCAAGGAGCTTAATTCGAGTTGAATATGACCGTACTCTTGAGACCCTATTTACATCAGATAAAAAACGTAGGGTTGATATCACAAGCTGCCGTGACAGTTTTAATGGTTATCAAAAAGGACGATGCTTTTATTGTTACTCACCGATTAGTATTTTAAGCGGAGATGATAACCTAGCTGATGTTGACCACTTTTTACCATGGACTCTCTGTGAACAGCTTCCTAATGTTAATGGTGTTTGGAACTTGGTTCTAGCTTGTAAAGAATGCAACAGAGGTGAGGGGGGGAAGTTTGCCAAAGTACCAACTCTCCTGCTTTTAAAGCGTTTACATAAAAGAAACGAGTACTTCATCAATAGTCACTTGCCATTACGAGAAACATTGATTCAGCAAACAGGAAAAGATGAGCCAAAACGAAAGTATTTTCTTCAAAATGTATATAACAGGGCAAAAACTCTTTTGATTCACCAATGGGAACCAGAGATAAAAGGGATTATTACTTTTTAAGATGACTATAGAATATTACCAACAAAACGCTGACGAGTTTTTTAGTGGAACAGTCAGTGTTGACATGACAAACATATATCAACACTTCATAAAGCTCCTGCCTGCTAATGCTCTAATACTTGACGCTGGTTGTGGCTCAGGCCGTGACTCTAAAGCATTTCTTGATATGGATTATCGAGTAGATGCCTTTGATGCAAGTTCTGAGATGGTAAAGCGAGCCTCTCAACACACTGGTTTATGTGTTAGGCACTCTGTCTTTGAAGATGTTACAGATATTGATAAATATGATGCTATTTGGTGTTGTGCTTCGCTATTGCATGTCCCTCAAAGCAAGCTATTAGATACACTTAAAAAGCTAGCCAAGGCTCTTAAGCCTAATGGGGCTTGGTACTTGTCGTTTAAGTATGGTGATGAACAACGTGTTAAAGACGGCAGATTATTTACTGATGTTAATGAAGCGAGTTTAGCTCACTTGGTTCAGTCTCTTGAGCCTATAGAAGTTAAACAAACTTGGATTACTGAAGATAACCGACCTGACAGGAATGAAAAATGGCTTAATGCTATTTTAATAAAAAATAGTGTCGGCTTTTGAGATTATCATTTTTGTTATTTTAACTGGATTAAAATAAGCTCACTTAATATACTGATATTATTAAATTAAGGAGTGTTATGAGTATACTTGACAAGTTTAAATCTCAAAGTGTTTTCAATCGAAAACGTGAGGAAGGTTTTTATGCTGTCGTTGCTACGGAGATGGCTGACGGCATACGTAATCCCGCTTTATGGTTAAAAGCTTTAGAGGCGGCTAATGGAAATAGTGAAAAACAAGTATCTGAATACATAAGGCTGAGAGTCCAATCCTTAAAAGATGATGTTCATATTACTAAGCGTGTCCCAGTGATGGAGGAGAGAATAACAATAGACAAGCCCAAATGGAACAGGATATATGACTCTGAAGATCTAATCGAAATGATTGAGCAGGGGGCTTCTATATTAGATATTTCTCACTCCTTTTCAAATCAATCCAATGCCGAAATTAAATTATTGATAAACCAGCCTGACGTCTGCGAGCAATATCCTCTGCATGTTGCTGTAAAAAGAAAAGATGTAGGTTTAGTTAAATGGTTATTAGACGCTGGGGCTGATAAGAATTGCATAAACTTTTGGGGAAATAAACCAATTGATATTGCCGCTAAACATGAGAGCATCGAAATAGTTAGTATGTTGGAACTATCAAGGTGAAGTCTGAGCCACTAGACTGCATAGTATCCATGCGAACTGTAATTTGGTTAATTATTTTATATGCCCGAAGCTCAGTTAATTAGGGGGCCGTGCCAAATGATTTTTTGCCTATTAATGAAGTAACCTAGCAAACTAAAGTGTAACAAAAGCACTCCCCCCCCCCAACCTACAGCTGGTGGAGAATAAGTATTTAGAGGTCATTGAACAACTCCTAACGCGCTGCGCTTGTTGACCAAAGAAATAGATTCAATGAACCTGATCAAAGATCAGAACCATTTAACTATTTATGCGGTTAAATAGGTGGTGTAAATGGTGTAATTGGTGCAAAACGGTGCATATTGACCTAAGCCTGTATAAATTATACTTAGACAAAACCTATTAATATCAACGCTATTAGACTACACTCAACTCAAGTAAATCGTAGTTTTAGGATTCAAAATCCGTTGCCTTCGGGCGTGGCGGTTCAAGTCCGCCTACCGGTACCACTTCATGTTTAAATAAACCTCGCTTTGACGAGATTTTTTATGCCTGAAATAAAGCCAGTTGGCGAACAGCGTCCGACTCCAGGCGCGATACCATTTTGTTACCTTTAAATTAACCCTAGCACCATCTTAGTAAGCCGTTGCGGGGGCTTTAATATCCGTTGTCGAACAAACACAGTTACGACCTCTTGTTTTAGCATTATATAGTTGTATATCAGCCGAATTAATCAGTTCATCAATGGACTTTTCATCATCTAATATAGCGACGCCACAACTTACGGTGACTTTTTCAACTTCATTACCCATTTCGAATAAAGTGTTCTCGATACTTTTACAGATGCGCTGGGCAACTATTTTTGTGTCCAAACCTAAAATATTGGGCAAAATTATTATGAATTCTTCTCCCCCCCAACGCCCGACAATATCCAATGAACGTGCATTTTGTTTGACTATATCAGCGACTTTAATTATGACTTCATCGCCAAATGAATGTCCGTATTTATCATTGATTAGTTTAAACTTATCAATATCTAGCAGGAGTACAGAGATAGCCGATTTACTTTCCATCAAATCAAACCACATCTCATTTATACTTTCATAAACTGATCGTCGATTACCTATTCCGGTTAATGGATCGGTTAAAGCCATATTTTCGGCAACTATTTTTTTATTATTCGTATCTCTAAATAACTCAGCTAATGCCAACGCTAAAAGAATGACATCAATTAACATTCCAATTTCTATAGCTCTGAAAGTCATTACGTTAAAAGGAATGATTCCCAAAACGGCTAAGCCCGTGATGCCACCGCCAATGGCAGCAAGTATACTGCCAACCAAAAAATATTTAGCCGCAACGCTTTTATTCATTGACGCAACAACGCCAAGGAGGACCATTAATAATGGATAAACCAGCATGAAAACAAACGCGATACCTAATGCATATAAATGATCTGAAAATGTACAGGCGCCAATAAAAAACAATAAGAATAGACTACAAATATAGACGTTTAACTTGTAAATTTTCGGCGATTGATACTTTAAGTTTAAAAAGTAATGGGCAAAAACGAGTCCACTTAAATTAAAACAAAACATTAGCACGGGGTTTGACCACATTTGCCATGTAATAGCTTCCGGCCAAAACCACTTAAAGCCGTGACCAGTGTAAGCTATATTCATGGCGATAAAGCAAAATAAATATACTGAATAAAAAAGGTATTGGCTTCGTTTTAACGATACAAACAGTATGAAATTATACAAAAGCAACGATATTATAGCGCCATACAATACTCCGTAACTGTACGCATTAATCACACTATTTTCATTAGCTTGTTCTTCACTTAAAATATAAATTGGAATAACAAGAGGGTCTGTTGTCTCAAAACGTATCAAAACTTGGGTATAGCCTGGTGAAAAGTTGTATGAGGCATCAAAAAAACGTTTACTTGTGCCTCTTTGATTATAGTTAAAGACATCACCGACTTGAGATTGAGCAGTCAATTGGTTTTCTTGAAAAAAATAAATATCGGCTGAATCTATCCATGAATTAGCTATTTCGATATCACGCTTAATAATTTTTGATGAGGGGTTGTTAAAGGTGATTGATAACCAAACGGGATTTGCATTGATACCAAAGGAGAGCACTTCATTATTTGATTGTTGAACTCTAAATTCACTAGCGTCATATTGAGATGAAAAGACTGTTAATGCATCATTGGCAGTCAGTAGATCATCTTGTTCTTGAAAATAAACAATGGATGCCCCTATTGGGGATGAATAATTCTTACTCACATCAACGACTGCACTTAAAGCGCGAGCCGAAAAAACCGTAATAAATACAATGTATATGAATAAAGCTAAGCGCATAAAAGGCATGTTTTACATCGTGTACAAAATAAAAACAATACTAAATTATTAGGAATGTAACAACACATACTGATATACGCCTAGTGATTTAGCGTCATTTTCTCCAGCTAAGACGTTTTCAGTTCTTTAATATTCACCTGTTCTGACCCAAAACGCTTTGCTGAATTATGGTGTTAGATATCGTAATTTAAGGAGCTTACATAAAACGAGTCCGCTTACTGATACCACTTCATGTTTAAATTCATCAACGAACGTTGGTTTTTTATCATGAAATAATCAATCCAAGGCATGCATATCAAATTAACTCATTACTGCTTTTTAACTATGCTTGAGATCTTGACTTCAATGGCACAGGGGTAGTCAGTCGCTGCGATGATTTTATTGGCCGCTGAGAATAACTGACCTTCCGGTATAAAAAGCAGTTTGTCAGGGAAAGCGCGGTTGATTTTCAACGGTGCGGTAACAGAGGTGTTTCCCCGGGTAATGGTCACCTGATAATCCTGCTGCTCGTCATAATCTCCAGCGGGGTTCATTTCCACATAATCGCTATGTCCGAGACCTGAAAGGTTTTTTGACTGGGCGGTGAGTTTCCCGGATTGGAACAGGCTATCACCGGTGAGCAGGGTATAATCCGTTAGCGGAATATAATTAGGTGCCGGAGCCTTAAATGAAATGTTTTTTGCTGGTGGCGCGGTTGTCAGGCCGAGGTTATTTAGCTCGGGGCCCAAAATAACGTCCTGTTTAAGATCTTGATAGCCTGCTATTTCCTGCTTAATTTTACTGAATACTTGCGTCGCTTCACTCGGGCCAATGTTCTTGCCCAGCGCGCTGGCAATCCGGGAAAAAACCTGAGTACTCGGTAAGGTATTCGAGGCTGGTGGTCGTATCGCTCTGACCCTTTGCACACGCGCTTCATTGTTGGTATAGGTACCATCTTCTTCGCCGTAGGAAGGGGCTGGTAAAATAACCATTGCCTTGCGTGCGCTAGCTGTCATGAAGGTGCTTTGTACAATAAGACAGGGGCTATTTAAGGCTGCCATTTCAAGCGGGTCGCCGGAAAAACTGCAAGCGATTGGATCGGCACCGACAACATAAAATATATCGGGAACCTGTTGCTGTTGAGCAGCGCGCAGGTCTGGCAGGCAACCCATATGCCACAGTCCCAGTTGGTTGGGGCGGTCAAACAGAAATTGAACAAAAACCTTTTTGTTCTGCTGCTGCAGACGTTGCGCGGTTTCTTCTACCCAGAGTAGGCAGTCTTTAGCCTGTTGTCCCTTCATAAACTCAGTACCGACCAATAGAGTGATAGAATTGGCGTCACCCAACACCACTTTGGCAGCTGAAACAAAGTTCGATAGTTCTTGATTATCTGGTTCGTTTACTTCACAAGCCAAAGCCGACAAGAGCGCCGCTTCATTGCCAGGTAGCAAACGCAATTTTTCAGTGGCAATATCATCCAAGCCACCAGGCCGGGAGCTTACCAATAATAACTGATTATGATGGTCTCGCTTATATTGCCGGATTAGGTAACTTGAGACGGGGTTTTCATCAGTAATATTACTACCTAAGACAAAAATGCAGTCGCTTTTGAGCGTTTCAGCCAACGGGCGTCGGCTATAGGTCTGGTTTAGTAGGTTTGCTAGAATTTCATTCGTTTCCGGCTGTTGGCTCAGACCAGTGAATCGACAGCTGGAATGTATGTCAGATGAGCCAAATGCTTCTCGCATCAGCTTCTGGAACATATAAGCGGTTTCATTAGTCTGTCGAGGTGAGATTAGGCCTTTGATGTGGCCGCCGTTGTTGATCACACCCTGAGCCTTAGTGACGATAAAATCTAACGCTTGTGTCCAACTCACTGGTGTCATGAGGTCGTTTTTTCGGATCATCGGTTGGGTAATTCGTTCCCCTCCGTCGATAAAATCAAAACCAAAGCGGCCTTTGGCACATAACAGTTCACCATTGGTGCCTGTTTGATAATCGCTTTTAACCCGCGCTAGTTTACCCTCTCGGCTTTCGATGCTCATACTACAGCCTGTACCGCACATACCACAGGTGGTTTCTGGTTGCTCAAGGTCCCAAGGCCGGGCCTTATAACGATAAGGGGTACTCATAAGCGCACCCACCGGGCAGACTTCGATGCAATTACCGCAATGACTGCAGTCTTTGAGGCTATTACCAACACCGGTGATTTCTGAGTCGAGCCCTCTTTTCATCGTGCCTAGCGCCACGTCGCCGACTACTTCCTCACAAACCCGAACACAACGCTGACATTGGATGCAGCGGTTGGCATTAAAGGTGATGACACTATTTAATTGAATATCTTTAGTTCTGAACACTCTTTTTGGGTCAGAAAGCCTTGAATCGCCTTTGCCATAATCAAAAACCGTATCTTGTAACTCGCACTCGCCGCTTTTGTCACAAACTGGGCAATCGAGCGGGTGATTGGCCAATAGAATTTCAAGCATGTCTTCGCGGCTGGTGATCACTTTTTGTGAATGGCTAAATACCTCCATTCCCTCACTGACCTGTGTGGCACAGGCTGGTTCCAAATTAGGTCGACCATTGATTTCCACCAGACACATGCGGCAGCTGGCTAGAATAGACAGTCTATCTTGATAACAAAATGTGGGGATCTCAATAGCGCTGGCGCGGGCGGCGTTAAGAATAGTGGTTCCCGCTTCAACCTCCACTTCCTGACCATTGAGTTTGAATTTAATCATTTGCTTGACCTGTTGGACACCGGGATGCTTTGTTGTGTGAGCAGGGCGTCATACTCATGACGAAAGTGCTTCAGGGTCGCCCCTAACGCCCAGGCTGCACCAACGCCGAGTGCGCAAAAGCTATTGCCGAACATATTCCGGTATAACACTTCTAACTGCGCTATGTCGCCAGGGTGACCATGGCCATGTTCAATGCGATTAAGGATTTTAGTGGCCCAGTGAAGGCCCTCTCGACATGGCGTACATTTGCCACAACTTTCGTGTGAGAAAAACTCTGCTATCCGTCTGGCGACTACAGGAATCGATGCTGTCTCATCAAGGGCGATCACCGCAGCAGATCCCATCATGCTGCTGACTTCGGCCAGATCAGAAAAATTCATCTTCACATCAAGTCCGCTTGCAGGAATCATCGGCGCCGATAGTCCGCCAGGAATCACTGCTTTGAATTCTCCTGTTACAGGTCCGCCACCATAGTTATAAACCAATTCACTCAGAGGAATTCCCATTGGCAGCTCGTAGATGCCAGGACTCTTTAGCTGCCCGCTAAGTCCAAACAGTCGTGGGCCAGGTGCATCTTTGGGCCCGATGGAGGTAAACCAATCAACTCCTTTGGCAAAAATATGCGCAACACAGACAAAGGTTTCCACATTATTGATAACGGTAGGACAATCATAAAGACCTGATACAGCAGGAAAAGGTGGTTTTAATTTCGGTTGGCCGCGTCGACCTTCAATTGACTCTAGCAGTGCGGTTTCTTCACCGCAGATATAAGCGCCAGCCCCTTTATGCACATAGATATCGAGGGAAAAATCAGTGTCAGCGAGTTTCTGGCCAAGATACCCGCGAGTGTAAGCCGCTTGAATCGCCTGAGTTATTTTTTCGATCGACAAGCTATATTCACCGCGAATATAAATATAGGCTACCTGGGCCTTGATAGCATAGGCGGCAATAATCATACCTTCAATCACCCGGTGGGGGTCACGTTCCATAAGGAGCCGATCTTTAAAAGTGCCTGGTTCGCCTTCATCCGCATTACAGCAGAGATAATGCGCTTTGCCATCGTCTTTTGGTACAAAGCTCCATTTCATGCCGGTAGGAAACCCCGCCCCGCCGCGGCCACGCAGGTTTGAGGCTTTGACTATATCAATAACCTCATCTGGAGAATAATCCTTCAGCACTTTTTTGAGCCCCTGATATCCACCTGTCTTTTCGTAATACTCGATATTGGTAGAGTCTGGATGATTGATATGTTTGAGCAATACAAGTTCGCTCATGGCTTTATTCCTATTGAGGACGATTTTCTTACTGAGGACTCTTCTATTGCTGAGGGCTCTTCTATTGTTGAGGACTCTGCTCCCGCCTTTGTAAGCTGGTCGAGGAGTTCGTCTACCCGCTCCTTTGATAGGTTAGGGTGATAGGTCTGGTTGACCATCATGGCTGGAGCGACATCGCATGAGCCAATACATTCAACGGTAGTGAGGGTAAATAGACCATCTTGGCTAGTCTCGCCTTTTTGGATACCAAGCCGAGTTTGCAGATGGTCCATCAAGTCGTACGCACCGCATAACATACAGGGGACGTTGGTGCAGAGCTGGATGTGATACTTGCCGATTTTTTTATGATTATACAGCGTGTAGAAAC
This sequence comes from uncultured Gammaproteobacteria bacterium, assembly GCA_937139475.1. Lineage (GTDB taxonomy): Bacteria > Pseudomonadota > Gammaproteobacteria > Enterobacterales > Psychrobiaceae > Psychrobium. Next base: position 15,319 of record CAKZQF010000194.1, read on the forward strand.
TGGCAAGTTCAAACACCCAGATCTCTGGTACGTCAAGGATTTGGGAGATCGCCTGATAGGCGGTTTCGTCGATGAAACCATATTTTTCCTGAGCCAGATAAAGCGCCGGCATGATCGCGCTGCGCTGTGTTGCATAACATTTTCTAATATCAGCGATGGGAGATTCGAGATCGGCGATGATGCTTTCTTTGGAGTATCTTACAGTCATTTATCAACCTCCTTCATTACCGGATCGAGTGAACCAATCATGGCAATCACATCCGCCAGATATTTCATATTGGTGGTACGTTCCGTGAGCGCCTGCAGGTTGACAAAAGATGGGGCCCTGATTTTGAGCCTGAATGGTTTTTCTGTACCATCGCTGATGATGTAAAAACCAAGCTCACCCTTAGGGGCCTCGATAGCGGAATATACTTCGCCCTTGGGCACCTTAAAGCCCTCTGCGGCGAGTTTAAAATGATGGATGTGGGTTTCCATGGAGTGGGCGAGCAGGTCTTTATCGACCGGAAAAGCGATCTTTGGATCATCGATTAGAAACGGACCAGGCTGCATTTGAGCGACACATTGGCGGATCATTTTTAGACTTTCGCGCATTTCGTCAACCCGGCATTTCCAACGGTCATAACAATCACCGTCGGTGCGTACGATAACGTCGAAATCAAGTCTGTCATAAATTTCGTAAGGGGCATCCCGGCGAATATCCCAATCGATACCGGAGGCTCTGAGGCATGGGCCACTGAGGCCCAGGGCTATTGCATCTTCACCGCTGATGTTGCCGACATTTTCCACCCGCGCGAGAAATACTCGGTTGTTTTCCAGCAGACGCTCATAATCATAAATGCGGTTCTCAAAGATATTGCAAAACTCAATAATACGCTCAACGCATCCCGATGGTAGGTCTTCTCTCACGCCGCCAACGCGACAGTACGAAGTATGCATGCGTGCGCCGCTGATCATCTCCATCAGGTCCATCACCATTTCCCTGTCACGCATCGTATAGAGTAAGCTCGTCATCGCCCCTACGTCCATCGGCAGCGCGCCGGTGATCAGCAAGTGCCCGGAGATGCGCGATAACTCAGCCATTAATACGCGAATATACTGCGCCCGTTCCGGTGCCTGAATATCTAGCAACTTTTCCACCGCCAGTGCATAGCCCAAGTTGTTGGAGGGCTGGCAAAGGTAATCCAACCGATCGGTGAGCGGAAAGATCTGAGTATAAGTGAAGCTTTCACATAGCTTTTCGGTCCCTCTGTGCAGTAGGCCGATATGTGGCTCAATGCGTTTAACGATTTCACCATCCATCTGTAAAAGCAGACGTAATACGCCATGAGTACTGGGATGCTGTGGCCCGAGATTCATTAATACTTCGCGGCTTAGCCCGTGCTCCTGGTTACTTTCTGAAATGACGTTGACATCGGTCATAGAATATCCCCGATCGTATGCTTCTGGCTTGATGCTTTCTCTTCGCCAAACGGGTTGTATTTATCTTTGTAACCCCGCAGTGGGTAATTCCGGCGCATTGGCCAGCCCTCAAACTCTTGCCACATGTAAATTCTGCGTAAGTCAGGATGCCCCTCGAAGACAATGCCAAACATGTCAAAGGCTTCCCGTTCATGCCAGTTGGCGGTGGTCCAGATATGGGTTATTGTTGGCGCCTTTGGCGGATCATCTAGCGGACATTTGATGCGCAAACGCCAGCCAAGGTCAATGGAATAAAGGTGATAAACCAGCTGATAGCGTGGCAGACTCGGGTAAAAATCAACACCGCAAATATCCGCCATAAAATTAAATTTAAACGCGTCGTCGTCGCGCAGGAACAAACACAGTGCGACCAGAACGGCTGGCGGGACCACTACGCAAGGCATATCAGTAACTGTTGGATCGGTGCTGACTTGTCCGCTGAAATTATCGATGATTTTTTCAAGTGGGAACTGACCGGGCATGATTATACTTCCTCTTTCATCGAGGGAGATTGTGGCAAGGAGTCGGTTTTCCGCTGCTTACGGCTTTTGGTAATTTTTTCCTGAAGTAGCACAATGCCATGTAATAGGGCATCAGGACGAGGTGGGCAACCCGCCACGTTTACATCAACGGGTACAAAAAGGTCAGAGCCTTGCACCACCGAATAAGTATTATAAACGCCGCCTGAAATGGCACAGGTTCCCATTGCAATCACATATCTGGGTTCTGGCATCTGGTCATAAAGACGTCTGATAATGGGCGCCATTTTTTTGGTCACCGTACCGGCGATGATCATTACGTCTGACTGTCGTGGCGAGGCGCGAAAAACCACGCCAAAGCGATCAAGGTCATATCTGGCACATCCCGCCGCGATCATTTCAATGGCACAACAGGCTATGCCAAAAGTTTCCGGCCACAGTGAAGATTTCCGGCTCCAGTTCATAATGTTCTCTGACGTAGTAAAGAGTACATTATCTTTGTATCGGTCTGTTAGGTTTCCCATTCTAAAGCTCCTTTCATCCAGGCATAAACAAACCCAACCAAAAGCATCACAATAAAAACAAACATTTCGATATAACCAAATAAGCCGAGGTCAGTTAGCACCATCGCCCAGGGGAAAAGAAACATGGTTTCAACATCAAAGACAACAAAGAGGATGGCGATTACGAAATACTGCACCTTAAATAGTCCGGCCGAGGCTTCTCCTACATGGTCAATGCCACATTCATAAGGCCTATTCTTTTCCGGATAGGGATTATCTTTCCGAAGCAGGCGGGAAAGGGTCAGGATAAATACCGCCAGTGTGATCACAACCGCGACCATCAAAAATACCGGCAAAAAATCAATAGGCATCTGCAGTACCTCCTTCACCAGAGCCAGAACCACATTATCCTTAATAATAGTCTTCTTTTTGTCTTTTAGCCAAAACCTAGCGCAGTGACCCAGCGGCAAATTCGAGGAACCAGCTCGGGAACAATCCGGCCATCAGCGTTCCGGCTGTGGCAATCAGCAACACTGTCAGTATGGGCAAAGTAATATGTATTTTTGCCGATCCCGTCGCTGGTTCCATATACATCAACATAATGATGCGAATGTAAAACCAGGCGGCGACGGCACTCAACAGCACAGCGATCACAGCGAGCACAATATAGCCCTGATCCACTAGGGCTGTGAGCACATAAAATTTGGCAAAAAATCCACCCGTAGGGGGAATACCTGCTAAAGAAAATAAGAACAGTAGACTCATAAAAGCAAGGCCCGCGTGATTTTTGGCCAGACCAGAAAAGTCCTCGATTGGCTCACTCAGGAGCACACCTTTGTTTAACAGAATGATGATGGCAAAAATGCCAAGGGTCATAAATGTATAAATCAGCAGATAAAGCATCATGCTACTTATCCCCTCTTTGCTACCAGCGACCAGCCCCAGCATTAAAAAACCGGCGTGGGCGATGCTGGAATAAGCTAGCATGCGTTTGATATTTTTTTGTACCAGTGCCACAAAACTGCCTAAAGCCATGGTCAGCACCGCAATACCGGCCATATTCAAAACCCAAATCGGCTGTAGTAAGGCAAGGTCCTGCATGAAGATGCGAATAATGACCGCAAAAGCGGCTGCTTTGGGGGCTACCGACATAAAGGCAGTGATAGGAGATGGCGCGCCTTCATAGATATCTGGTACCCACATATGGAAGGGAACGGCTCCCACTTTAAAGAGCAGACCGACCAGCATAAAGAGGGTGGCGAGGATCAACATCGGATCGGACATTTCTAGGGTTAGTAGCGCAGTCTTCATTTCATTGAGATTAGTGGTACCAGTCAAACCATAAAATAATGACATGCCATAAAGCATAATAGCGGACGAGAAAGCGCCAACAATGATGTATTTTAAAGAAGCTTCGTTTGATCTAGTGTTCGCTTTTAGGAAACCGGTTAACACATAAATGGATAAGGCTTGCAGTTCGAGGCCGATATAGATAAGTAGAAGATCGGTGGCTGATACCATGATCATGGTGCCTACTAGTGCAAATAGCAGCAAGGCATAATATTCCCCCTGGACCACCGCTTCCTTGATTAAATATTGCCCCGACATAAGCACCGTTAACGCGGTACCGAGATAAAGTATCATTTTAAAATAAGTGGAAAAATCATCGATCACAAACATATCTGCATAAGCCGTTTGCGGGTAATCACCAAGGAAATAACTCATTGTGGCTGCCAGTATAATCATTAACACACAAAGCGCAGATAGGAGCTGATTCTGGCGTTGATGTGGCACCAACGATAGCATTAACGCTGCACAGGCACCGATGATAATGATAATTTCTGGCCCGGTAGCCAGTACCGACTGAGCGACAGCAGCCAGATCAATTGTTGTTGATTCAACAGGGAGCCCGTTCATAATCCCGCCCCCAGTGTCTGTTCAAGCAGGTTTGTTAAAGTCGGTCTAAGAATATTGAGGAAGGGTTTGGGGTAAAGCCCAAACCAGAAAACAAAAATCAGCAGCGGCAGTGCACAACAGAGCTCTCGTTTGTTGAGATCCCATACCTTTGCTGCGCCAGGAATACGAATCGGCCCCAGTAACATCTGACGATAAAGCCCTAAGAGGTAGGCTGCGGCGATTAAAGCACCCAAAACGCCGGCACTGGCGGCCCAGTTATTGACGCCAAAGGTCCCCGATAGTACCAGTATCTCGCCTACAAATCCGTTGGTACCGGGTACTGCCATGGAAGCCAATAGGAAGATCGACAGGAATATGCCGTACAATGGCATGGCTTTGATCATCCCACCATAGGCAGGGATATCCCGGGAATGCGTACGCTCATAAACCAGCCCAATAAATAAAAACAGAGCTCCGGTGGTTATGCCATGATTAAACATCTGTAGTACTGCACCAGTTATTCCGTTTGAGGTGAAAGTGAATAGCCCCAAGGTGATAAATCCCATATGGCTGATACTGGAATAAGCGATTAATTTTTTTATGTCTTTTTGTGCCAGCGCGAGCAGCCCGCCATAAACAATGGCAACGGCCGATAGAATCTGCATTAGCTCAGCAAAATAATGTGATGCATCGGGTAAGATTGGCAATGAGAAGCGAATAAAACCGTACGCCCCCATTTTTAGCAGTACGCCAGCGAGAATAATACTGCCAGCGGTGGGGGCTTGCACGTGGGCATCCGGTAGCCAGGTATGCATTGGCACCATGGGTACCTTGACTGCAAAAGCAATCAGGAAAGAGACAAAAACCCATTTCTGAAGGTTTAATTCATAGGAGATATCCATTAGCGCTAATATATCGAAGGTGCGCCCACCTTCGAAATAAAGCACTAATATCCCAACTAAAAAAAGCAGACTGCCAGCGAGGGTATAAAGAAAAAATTTAAATGCCGCATAGATACGGTTATTGCCGCCCCAAATCCCTATTATCAAGTACATAGGCACCAGCATCGCTTCCCAAAATACATAAAACAAGAATAGGTCAAGGGCGCAAAAAACGCCGAGCATTAGGCTCTGAATCGCCAGCAGGCAGGCCATAAATTCTTTCAGTCGTTTAGCAATGGCGTTCCAGGAAGCTAATACACAGATCCAGCCGAGCAGGGCAGTTAAGAAAAGAAATAGAACACTGACCCCGTCAATTCCTAATTTATAGCTTATACCCAGAGACGGCACCCAGGACCTGCTCTCCACAAATTGCATCTGTGCGGTGCTATTATCAAAACTGACCAGTAGCAAAGTGGCAATGAGGAAGTCGATCATTAATATGGAAAAAGTAAACCAGCGCACTGCATGATTACTAGGCAGGAACGGCACAAATAGCACCGCGATTGCCGGCAGGAATATTAATATGCTTAACACTGGTAGCTCTGTTATAAAAGAGATCGTCATCAGAGGACTCCCTCAACAAGCACATAAACTGCAATGACCAAAAACAAGCCAATAGCCATAGCAAGGATATAGTGAGAAACAATGCCGGTTTGAAGACGCCGCAGCAGCCTACCGCCTTTCATTGCACTTTTGGCCACCCCATTGACCGCTCCGTCGACAACGTGAGTGTCGATTGTCTGGCTGTGTTTTGACAACCGGTGAAGCGTATTAAGCCCCAGGCCATCGGCAAGGGTAACAATTGTTTTCTCCCATAGCGCAACGGGTTTATTGGCCAGCCACATAAAGACAGTGGCTCCGCGACGATAAAACCAGTCGGTGTCAATAGTGACGGTATTCTCTGGATCGAGGTATTTAAGTAAGAGCACAAAAGCCAGCAAAGTAAACATAAGTATGCCGAGACTTTCAGTGACATGTACACCGGTGTAGGGTTCAAAATCAACGGCATAGGGCAAGATGTTATAAAGCGGGCCTGGAAAGATACCAATGGCAATACAAAAGAAGGCTGCAATGCCCATGGCGAGCAGCATATTGATTGGTGGTTCTTTAGGTCGCAGGCCGCTATCTTTACCAAAAAACATATAATAAGGCAGCTTAAGCCCGGTATGCAGGAATGTCCCCGAAGAAGCCAACATCAGTAAAAGTGCAACAGTGGCATGATGATCTCCTGCTGCCGCTGCGACGACCATGCTTTTGGAAACGAAGCCACTAAATAGTGGGAAGGCCGAGATGGCGAAAGCACCAATCATATAAAGCGCTACGGTCCAGGGCATGGTACGGTAAATGCCACCAAGTTCGGTAAGTTTACGTTTGCCCGTCATATGGATAACAGCACCGGCTCCCATAAATAATAGACCTTTATAGAGGATATGGGCGAAGGCGTGTGATGAAGCACCATTGAGGGCCATTTCCGTACCTATGCCAACCCCCGCGACCATATACCCGACCTGACTGACGATATGATAGCCAAGCAGCCGTCGGCAATCATTTTCCAACACAGCGAATACGACCCCGTAAAGCGCCATAAAAACCCCAAAGCCAATCAGGACTTCTGCACCGGGGTAGGTGCGAATCAGAACATAAACCGCTGTTTTGGTGGTAAAAGCGCTTAAAAACACTGCGCCAGTTACCGTTGCCTCCGGGTAGGCGTCGGTGAGCCAGGCATTTAACGGTGGCACCGCGGCATTTAACATAAAGGCTATTAGAATTAGCGTATAGGCTATGCCGCCTTCTTGTGCTCCGTCTATTGCTCCAAACAAGTAAGAACCGGTATCAAGACCGTGGAGCACAATACCACCAAGGAGCATGACGCCACCGGCTATATGGACCATAAGGTAACGAAATCCAGCTTTCACGGCTGGTTCCTTTCTGCTTGCAAAAACCAGGTAAGCCGAGGCAAAGGCCATAATTTCCCAGCCAGCTAACAGGGTGAACCAGTCACCGGCAAAGACCACCAGAAATGCACTGCCCATGTAAAGAAACGCCGCTACTCTTTGACCAGTATCGCTAATATGTAGGCTATAAATATTGCCGACTAGCGCCATAATGGCAAAAACCCAACCAAAAACCATGCTGAGTTTGTCTACTTTGAAGATGGCTAAGGAGACACCGGCAAAATCAATTTCGCCAAAGGTGCCTGCTTCTATCTGGGTCATACAAAATAGCACTAAGATGGGAATCAATAGTGAATAGGCTTTTTGGCTAATGCCTTTAAACAGCGGGAGTACTAACCCGCCGAGGATCAGTAGGAGCGCTGGCATCATGGAGAAGGAAAACCATTCAATCATAAAAGTCCTCCTTTTTCATCAGGCCGCCTTTTTTACCGATGAATTTGCTGACAAATATGATCAAGGCACAGGCGAAAAATCCGAATAACGCTCCCCAGCCGGGAATCGCGTCCCAGAAGTTATGAATGTAAGGTCTATCAACCATAAAGTCAGCGATGATGATGATTATCAAAATAACAATTAGCAGGCGCCAGCGTATCGTTGTATATTTTTTATCGCCAAAAAAGTTGACTAGTTTTCCTATCATGGCATCTTTTCTCCCGTAACAAGCGATCCCACGACAAACTCTTGTTCAACCAGATTGTTGGCAAGGTCTAAGAAGTAATCTGGATTTAGTCCCAGTATGAGTGACAATAGTGCGGTGATCAGTAGGGGCACAGCTATCATTGGGGTTTCCCGAATCTCATTGGCTGCTACGAGAGACTTATCTGGTGGCGTTTTCTCAGACTCAAAAAATGCGCGATAGCTGACCGGAAGAAAATAAGCTGCATTGAGCAAAGTGCTGACCAGAAGCACCGCAAGTAGTGCCATCTGGCCGGCGTCTACAGAGCCCACTACCAGATACCATTTACTAATAAATCCGCCTGTCGGTGGTATGCCAATCATGCCCAGGGAGCCGATAAAAAAGGCGAGCATGGTTAGAGGTAGCCTTTTGCCGATTCCTGATAAGTCACTTATCTTTTTGCGCTGACTTGCACAGTAAATGGAGCCGGCACAGAAGAAGAGGGTAATTTTTGATAAGGCATGGGCGGCGATATGGGCTATTCCACCTATCGCAGCCATAGGGGTCAGTAGCGCGGCACCTAAAATAATATAGGAGAGTTGGCTGACGGTGGAATAAGCCAGTCTTGCTTTCAAATCATCCCGGGTCAGTGCATAAATGGAGGCCGTGACTATAGTGAATGACACCAGATAAGCGGTGATGATGCCAAGGCCCAAGGTGCTCATCAGATTGACACCAAAAACATGGAAAATAACACGCAGTATGCAGAAAACTCCCATCTTGACTACGGCAACTGCATGGAGCAAGGCGCTGACCGGGGTAGGTGCTACCATCGCCGCAGGCAACCAGGCGTGAAACGGCATAATGGCGGCTTTGGCAAACCCAAACAAATAACAGAAATAGACGATGGTTAATATGCCTGCAGAGGCATCGACATTATTTAACAAGCCTTGTGGCATAAAGTCAAAACTGTCAGTTAACTGGTAAGTGAGTGCCAGTGCCGCCAGCAAAATAGATTTGGAAGCCCCGACCAGATAGACGATATACCGTTTGCTGCCATTCCAGGATTCTTTATTTTCTTTGTGATAAACCAAAGGGTAAGTCACCAGACTGAGTACTTCGTAGAATATCACCAGCGTAAACAGGTTGGCGGCAAATGCGCCACCTACTGCGGCAGATAATGAGACGGCAAAAGAGGCATAGAATCTTGTTTGGTTTTTCTCATTTTGGCTGCGCATGTAGCCGATGCAATAAATCGAGGCCAGTATCCACAATAGGCTGGACACCGTGGCAAATACCATCCCGAGGGCATCGACACGAAAAGCAAAATCAACGCCCGGAAGGACTTCAAATAAGACTAGGTCGATGGTGTTGCCTGCCAACACCATCGATGCCATTGAGATGACGATGAAGAACTTTATAACCGAGGCGACAACCGATACCGCATCCCGTATGTTAGGGCGGTTATGCAGACACAGTATGATGCCTGCGGCAATCAGCGATACGGCTACAGCTAAAGCCGGTCTAATGGGCAATAGATATTCCAAATTTAGCCTTTCATTATTGTTAGGTTATCCACTTCCAGCGTATGTTTATTGCGTAACAAAGCAACCAGTATGCCTAGCGCAACGGCCACTTCTGCTGCGGTAATAGCAATAATAAAAATAGCCATGATTTGGCCGCGTGGATCATTCATTTCATACCCAAAGGCAATCAGGTTGATATTGACGCTGTTGAGCATTAGCTCCAGAGACATCAGCACGATTAAAACGTTACGCCGGAGCAATACGCCAGCTCCACCAATGATGAACAAAATGGCACCCAATATTAGATACCAGGAGATGGGGATCATTTGGCGGCCTCCTCTGTAGTTTTTTGTGTTGATTCTGTGCGATCTTCACTGCGAGCCAATACCACCGCGCCAATTAAGGCAACCAGTAGGATGACCGATGCCACCTCGAAAGGTAGAAGGAAATCTCTAAATAAAGATAAGCTCAGGTGTTTGGTTGGTTCGTCAACAATGACACGTTGCGATGCCATGACTGCATGTAAACGGCTGCTTTGGCTGAGTAGCAACAGCAGTTCTGATGCCAGTGCGAGTAAGACAAGAAACGTTGGCATCACACCGTTTTGAATAAATCGAGTGTGCGCTTCTTTACGCACGTCCAGCATCATGATGACAAACAAAAAAAGCACCATAATAGCGCCGACATAAACAAATATTTGGATCACCGCCAGAAATGGCGAGCCAAGCAGTACGAATAGGGCGGCGATTTGCACGAAACAGGCGACTAAGGACAAGGCACTGTGTATAGGGTTGCGGGCAATAACCACCAATAAGCCACTGCCTATGGCGACTAAGGCAAGTAAGATAAAAAATTGTTGCTCCATGGCGTAATCCTTATTTAGTGTTAGTTTTGTCCGGATTGTAATAATGAGTCAGCCAGCTTAGGTGACTTGTTTATTTCTCGCGCCTGATTAATTGCCACCAGTCGTGACCTTTAACGTTATCCTGAGGGGTAGTTTTGGCGCTGCCATTTTTTTTCAGTGATGCCGGGATGACGGTTCCCGCCCCTTCTTCTGCCTTGCGTGGCGCGGCTATCAGATCTTCCAGATGCACTACTAAAGCACCAGTATTTGTACTTGCCACCTCATATTCCTGACCTAGCTTGATTGCGTCAGCCGGGCAAGCATCTTCACAAAGGCCGCAATATAAACAGCGAGACAAATTGATGTCGAAAACTTTCGGTCGTCGATTGCCTTTTTCATCTTCATAAGGAACCACTGTGATGCAATCACAGGGACAGATTTTGGCGCACAGCTCGCAACCAACACAGTTGACGTCACCTTGCTCATTGGTTTTGATGAAATGATGCCCGCGGTGGCGGCTATAAGGCAGCCACTTCTCATGGTCTGGATATTGGTGGGTCACTGTTTTGGAAAACATGTAGCGTAATGTCAAACGCAATCCGCTCCACATGTCGCTGAAGAATAGCCACCCGATCCAGCCTTGCTTCTTTTGTACTGTTCTTGCCATGCTGCCTCCAATCTCCCTAACCGTTGATTGCTGCCTAGGGAATAAGCATTTTTTATTAAATAATGTTTTTGAATAGCTAAAACATAAATAATCCACTAATTAAAATATTCAAGAGCGCCAGGGGTAAAAGAACCTTCCAGCCAATAGCCATCAACTGATCGTAGCGATAACGCGGAAAAGTAAAGCGGAACCACATGAAGACCCAAATGAAGAATGCTACTTTTAATAATAGCCAGACAGTCTCTGGTACAAAGGGAGGAGCGCCATGCCAGCCACCAAAAAACAGGATCACATTGAGAAAGCCCAAGAACACTACGACCAGATATTCACTGAGCATAAACAAAGAAAATCGTATGCCGCTATATTCCGTATGATAACCAGCTCCTAAATCGCCTTCGGCCTCCGGAAGATCAAATGGAATACGCTGGGCTTCGGCCAGCCCTGACACAAAGAATACAAAAAAGCCGATGGGTTGATAGACGACATTCCACAGGTTTTTTTGGGCTGAGACGATGTCCATCATATTCATGGAGTTGGACAGCATCACCACCCCAATGACGGAGAAGGCCATAGGTATTTCGTAACTGATCATTTGGGCAATAGCCCTGAGGCTGCCCAGCACAGAATATTTGCTGTTGGAGGCCCAGCCAGCGAGGATGATACCGAAGATACCGATACCACTAATGGCGAGAATAAATAAAAGCCCCACATTCATATTAGACAGACTGAGCATCAATTGGGTACCAAAAACCTCTACTGGTTCACCGAACGGGATGGCAACAAATACGACGAAAGGGGGAACTAATGCCACTACCGGGGCAATTTTAAACAGGAAGCGATCGGCGTCGCTGGGGATATGGTCCTCTTTAATAAGTAGCTTTATACCGTCGGCTACAGGCTGTAGCAACCCGTGCCAGCCAACCCGCATAGGACCAGGACGCTGCTGAATATGGCCCGCAATTTTTCGTTCCAGCCAGACAAGTGGCAAAGGTAATAGTAGAAGCACCGCCACAACAACGGCAACCTTGATCAATATTGGCAGGATCGCATATAGGTTTTCCATGCTACCGAGTCTCTTTAAGTTGCTGTCAACTTAGCTGTCACTAGGGTGGTTTTTTTACAGGAATATCAGTAATAACCATTAATCAATGAGTTATAATCATACTAAGATAAGTTGTAACTCCAAACTCGACATTGTTCCTTGTTGCTTATCATTCGAGTTAGCGATTTGTCATAAGCCTACTATTAAAGATAGTTTAAGCTTATTATTTAATCAAATATCATCTCTAGTAGGTACGAGCCTGGTTTGTGGAAGTGGTCTATTTAGGCCGTTAAGGAATATCGACTACAGGACGCAAGCCAGATTAGTAGAAACCTTGGATATCCTGCTGGTCATTCGCTTTTTTGAAGATTAAAGATGAGTCGGTGTATTTGTTGCTATGGGCGGGAGTACTGCAACGAATAGTTACGTCCACAGATAGTGCTACTATTTAATATACCATTTATCAGCGGTTATATTCTCTCAATAACATCCTCTATCGTATTAATACCTAACATTATTTTCTTTATAAATGACTCTGAACTATTCACCAAATTGAAGTTTGGGTGATTTGACCAAGCCTCTTTTAGTCGATTATCAAGCTCGACGGCTTGTTGTTCAGACTCATTTCTCGTTGGGTTGTTGCTTTTGATTTCCTGACCTGATTTAGCTGCTGTTTCGAAAAAGATAACAGCATCGTAGCGACTTAGCTCTTCTTCCAGTGAGGTGTTCATCGTTTTAAAGAAGTCCTCGTCAGTGCCTGGCCAGTAAGCCAGTCCATCTAAACTCCCCCTGTCACATAAAATTAATCGCTCGGGATATCGTTGGCGCTGAACATCTTCTAAATTACGTTGTAAGTTAAATATGGCAACTTGTTGAGCGGAAATTACCGATGCCTTTGGGGAGCGCTCAATGCCGCCACTAAAAATCATAGTCGCCGCTTCTGGAACCGATGCAATTTTACCGCCGAGCTCACGCCTGAATAGATCAAGTGCTGTTGTTTTCCCTCCACCTGGACCACCAGTTATCACAATTCTTTTTTTCATGTTTAAGTTATTCATCCAATGAAGTTCCCTTGCATTCAATCAGTTAAATTAGCATTAATATACAATACAACGCGTAACCAAATAAGAGCAACATGATAATTAGCCTTGATGCCTTTGGCGATTAAATAACTGGCTAGTAAAAAGGGGAGGACACTAAACGAGTCCCCCCTTAATCTAGAACGCATATGGCGTTAGCTAGCTTAACCACTCAATTTCTGAGTTAACCCAAGCAAGGGTTAATTTTGCAACTGCCGTGTAGAAAACGCCCTGATCTGTCTTTTTGACCTGAGCAACAAAGTTGCTAAGCCAGTTCGCTAAGTTCATTTTTAAATAGCTCAGTTGATGGGTTTCATCAGCGCTTAATGATAAATGTCCGGCGTAAGCCAATATGACGGCGATATGGTCGGCAGGCTCAGAAAAATCACTATGTAATTGCAATTGTTTTTCTTGCAAAAAAGTGAGCATTTGTTGGTGTTGAGGACCAAAAATTGTCGGTTCTTTATCTCCAATATATAAGCTGGCATAAGGGGAAGCACTATGCTTATTGCCTACTAAGAATAAGCCACAATAATCGGCGGCTAACTCCAGCAGGTCATCATCCGTGTTTAAGTTAGCCAGCGTGTCCACTATTGTCTTAACATAGTGTTCAAACTCGGGCTGAGTTGCCAATTGAGCCCAAAAGGCTTGGGCATTATCGCCATTAAGTTCTTCCAGCATTGCTCGATTGAGCTCTTTAGCAAATAGCGAAGAAAGCAGTTGGTACACGCTATTTCGGGCATTATTCATTTCGATATTTGAGTTACTCATGTTGTTACCTCCATTGGCCCATTAAAGGAGCTGACATTGGGTATTTTTCCTTGAAACTTTTCATAGTTGACTAAGCAAGTATAAGCCGAACAAGCTTGAGCTAGTTTAGAGCTACCAATATCTTGAGTTAATGTATTGGGATCGCCATAGCTACAAATTGCACCTACTTTAGCGCCACCTTCAACGCTGCCATCCTCACCTACTGGACCATACCATGCCCCTTCTTCAATTCGAATAACCCCACGCGGGAAATTATTCGATACAACCGCACCGGCGAGTAACTGGCCGCGATCATTGAACACTCGCACGATATCACCATCTTTAATACCGCGCTCTTTCGCATCGCTAGGGTTTAGATAGACAGGTTCACGCCCTTTGACAGTGTAAGTCTCACGGAACTCCTGTGATTCACACATTTGTGAATGTAGGCGTTTGTCAGGGTGGCAAGATTGCATCCAAATTGGGAACTTATCTGAGCCGGGGCCACCATGGCTGCGTTCCAATTTTTCCATCCATGTAGGGTGCCCTTTGCAATCATCGTAGTTATAACGATCTATCTTGCGACTGAATATCTCAATCAAGCCAGACGGAGTTCCCAATGGGTTAATTTCTGGATCTTTTCTAAAGTCGGCATGACGTGTCCATGTTTTGCCTTCACCAAAATGTACATACCCATCACGCCAAAATTGCTCAAACTCAGGCATGGCAAATTTCCCCTCATTGGCTGCTTTACAATCATCATAAAGCTTTTTTAGCCAATCAGTTTCTGTCATGCCGCGTGTGTATTCTTTTTCACGGCCTAATAAAGCGGCAAAGCGGGTGAATATTTCAAAATCTGATAAGCTTTCAAATAGTGGTTCCACCATCTTTTGCATCGCCAATAATCCTCGATTGGCATAACTACCATAAATATCGATATCATTGCGTTCAAGCGTTGTACAAGCTGGCAATACGATATCGGAAAATCGACATGTTGCAGTCCAGTTAATATCAACGGTTACAACACACTCTAATTTCTGGAAGGCTTGCTTCATGCGGTTTCGATCTTGATGATGATTCCATGGATTATTACCAGAAAACACCATCATTTTGATGTCAGGATAAGTCACCTTTGAGCCATTGGCGTCAATGGTTTTTCCCGGTTCTAAAATGGCGTCAATCCACCGTGCGACCGGAATAACCTTGCTAGCGCCTTTAAAATCATCGTTATCGAATAACGGTTTTTTACCTTCGTCGAGGTTGCGAGGGAATCCCCCTGGTGCTGCGGCACCTGATGATGGCACGCCGATACTTGAATAATGGTGACCATAGCTAATACCGCCACCAGGCAACCCTATTTGGCCTAGCATTGTCGCTAATACCGCGGCCATCCAATAAGGCTGTTCGCCGTGCTGTTGGCGCTGGATGCACCAGCCCATTAGTATTTGAGTACGACCACCTATCATGGTTTTTGCTAACTCTTTAATGACGCTTTCGCTAACACCTGTGATTTTCTCAGCCCATTTCGGGGTCTTCTCAATGCCGTCATCTGTGCCCATTAAGTAAGGCACAAACCGGTCAAACCCTAAGCTGTAGCCTTTAACAAAATCCTTGTCGTACAGGTCATTGGTATATAACTCATGGGCTATTGCCAGCATCAAGGGCACATCAGTTTGCGGATTGGTATAAATGTTTTCGCAGCCCAGATAGTTTTGAGTCTTGGTTGCGACGGGGTCAATACTGATCACCCTAATTTTACCTGCCTTCACTTTCTCTTTTAACTGAGCTAAGTATCCATAGGCTTCATGTGTTTCAGCGTTCCAACCAACTTGCAAATTCTTATAGGGGTCATTAGCCCATAGGATAATAGTGTCAGAGTTTTCAAGGATAAGTGGCCATGAAGTCCCTTGAGCGTAAACTTCTGTTGAGCCAAGTACGTAGGGGAGGATAGTTTGTCCCGCCCCAGTTGAGTAATCCCCAATCTTTTTGACGTAGTTACCGTGCATGCCAACGGCGCGTTGCATATGACTGGTGCTCGAATGCAGCTGACCAGTGGCGCGCCAACCAGTTTGGCCCGCGTGCAACGCTGATGGCCCATAGTTGGTTTGAATTTGGTCGAGGGAGTCTTTAAATAAGCCTAAGGCTTTATCCCAAGTGACACGAACAAAACGAAAATCGCCGCGCTTGGAGGTATCACTCTTATGGCCTTTCAACAAAAAGTCCAAACGAACCATTGGATAACGCACCCGTGACGGGTTATATACTAATCCGCGGATCCCGTTAATCATATCTGTAGGGTACTTATCAGTATCAAAGGGTTTTACCTGATCGATTACCCCGTTTTTACGTTTTATTTTAAAGGCACCAAAGTGCGAACCTGTCGTTAACCAACCATCTTTATCTTTGGCACCAGCTTTGGCTAAAGCGTTTAATGGAGCTAGCACTGATGTTCCGCTAAGTACAACATAAGATGTAGATAGCAGGCCTTTTAGAAAATCTCTTCTGTTCATGATGATGCGCTCCGAATTAATGTTTTTCTTTCACAAAAGTGGATGAATGTTGCTGCAAGTATTTTTGCACCAGCGCTTGCGTATCTTGGTCCATATTGACGAATGCGATCATGCCCTGGAACATGCCTGGCCAGGTATTAGCATCAAAATGAGCTTCTTCTGGTTGTGAGTGACAAACGCTACAACTGCTGCGGAAAGTATCGCGAGCGTAGTCCCATAATGGTTGTTGTTCGGTAATCAAATAGTCCGCGTCAGTCCAGGCTTGTACCTCAACACGCTGCCATTTTAGACCAGTCATATCGTCTTCTTTTTCTTCAAAACCAACGATCACACCGTCTTCTTCAGCGGCAAACTTCTCCAGTTGCGCAAGTAACATATTGATGCCGAAATCCATGTAGATCACGCGGCCAGCACCAATCTGCTTACGCCAACCACTAAGGGCGATCTTAATTCGAGAACCTTTGGTTTCTAATACCTTAACCTTTGTTGCAATATTGAGGGTGCCAGCTTCCACATCTGTTTTTTCATTGAGATAAATCGGCTTAGTCAGCGAGCTAAAATAAGTCGTATCATTGTCGAACTTACTTGGTCCAGTGCCAACTTCTGCAATTAATTCTGGCGCTCGGGCAGTTCCCATATCTGGTAGCGTATGAGCAATTCCTTTGTGACAATCGACACAGCTCTGATCTTTTTCTGCGGCACGTTTCATTTGTTTTTGTGCCAATTTAGACATGCTGTCCCATTTCATTGATTTGTAGTCGTGACATCCTTTGCAGGCTAGCGAATCATCACGCTCAAAGCGTGCCCATTCTCGTGTTGCCATTTCCAGGCGTTTGTTTTCGAACTTTTCTTCAGTATTAACGGTTTGGAACATCCAGCCCCAAACATCACTGGAAGCCTCGATCTTACGCGCTATCTTTCGGCTCCAGCTATGTGGAACATGACAGTCAGGACAGGTCGCACGAACACCTGAGTGGTTGCTCCAATGAACCGTTTGCTGTAATTCTTGATAAGGGTTACTTTTCATACTATGGCAACTAATGCAGAATTCTTCAGTATTGGTTGCCTCTAGCGCTGTATTAAAGCCGCCCCAAAAAATTACCCCCATGACAAATGCTGTAATACTAACCGTACCTAATGTTAAATACTGTGCCGGTTTAGTTAGTGTTCTCCAGAGATTTATAAGCCATCTCATAAACTCACTCCTAGTGCTTATTCATAATTAATTGTATTTAGGACTAGTGACCAACTACGCCACCAAATGCTTGAATCATCCAGATGATGAAACCGTATGCGCCAATGCTAAAAATGCTTAACATTGGAAATAGAACGATAATGATGAAACCTAATGCTTTGAGTTCATCCCCTTTGATTTTGGTTGTCTCATTCGAGCTCGTTTGTTTTGCCATCACATGTGACTCCTTGGGTTAGGGGCTTTGTATTGCCACTAAATTGGTTTGATTGCACCACTATAAACGGATGATATGAACGACATTGCGCCTTGCTATGAACAGGATTTAACAGATTGTATAAAGATGTGACAAAAGTGATTTTTAGCTGAGGCAAATAAAAAAGGGCGACTTCATTATGAAGCCACCCAGTGCAATAAAGTCATTGCAAATCAGGATAATATAAAATTCAGTATGCCTTTTGGGGAAGTAAACGCCTTGGTTTAGCTACCCCTGAAAACGGTGGGAATGTGCGTTAAAAGCTCTTACTGATGCTAAAAACAACGCGTTGGTCGAAAATTTTCAGGCCATCAGCTGAACCATACACTTGATGGGAGCTATCGACATCACTGTCATGATAGCGAGCATCAATATTTAGCCCGTAAAAATCTTTGTTCACGCCTAAATTCCAGTGAGTCCACCCTTCGGCACCTTGTCCAGACAAGCCTTGATAACCAATTGAGCCTGATAAATTAACACCATTGTCGAATGTAGTGCTGGGGTGAATTGCATAGTTAACACCGTACCAACCATCAACGCCAAACCACTCATTTAGAGTCGGAGTGATTTCGAGCTCAAGGTTTAGCGCACCAAACTTTTTGCTCGCTTTGATCCATAATTCCGTGTAATCGAGGTTATCTGCACCCGGGTACATGTAATGAAAAACCATGACATTATAATTAATGCCGCTGTCCCCCAGTTGACCGGCTTGGCCAATGTATGGGCCCACAACAGCGTATATGTCTGGTGTGCTGGCAAATTTGTTGGTAGAAGCAAATAGACCTGCGTAGGCTCCATCCTCATGTGCCCAAGTAAAAGAACCCTGGACGGCAGGGATTTCTCCATCAACTACTTCGGACTCACCACGAAAAACGTAGTCAGTTGCTATCTTAATTGAGCCGCTAAAGCTGCCCCCGAAGAATTGTTCTGGTGGTTGTTCCTTTGCAGAAACTGCTGTCGATAGTACAATAGACGCAGCTAATAAACCGATTGTTTTTTTCATCATGAAGCTCTCCATAGATACAATATTATTTAATAGAATTGATACGAGTTTTGTTTCAATGGCTACATTGTAAAAACTAAATGTGAATAACATTGCTGCTTCAAATGAACAGAATAATTAAAAATGCGTCACAAATGCGTCAGTTTTAACGCAATACTCAAGAGAAGGTGAAGGGTGAAACAACATATCTTAGTGGTAGAAGATGAAGCGATAACTCGAACGAAACTTGTCGGCTATTTCCAACATGAAGGCTATCAGGTTAGTGAAGCACAAGATAAAAGTGAGTTTGATGCCATTATGGCTAAGCATGATATCGATCTGGTGATGTTAGATATAAACTTGCCCGGTGAAGATGGCCTGATGATAACCCGTAAATTACGCGCTGAGTCAAATGTCGGGATTATTTTAGTCACCGGGCGCGCAGACACAATTGATAAGATTGTTGGCTTAGAAATGGGTGCCGATGATTATGTAACAAAACCATTTGAGCTAAGAGAGTTGTTAGTTCGGGTGAAAAACTTATTATGGCGTGTTTCTTTGGCGCATACTATTCCCGCATCGATTGAGCCTGATGAGGATGACGATGCCTTTCATTTTGGGGCATGGCGTTTTGATATTCCGCGTCGTAAATTAACGAAAGATGGTGTACCCGTCAAATTGACTAAAGCGGAATACGAAATTTTGGTCGCTTTTGTTGCACACCCCGGGCGTGTTTTGAGTCGAGATAGACTGTTAAACTTAATCGATCATCGTGTAGAGGATCCAAACGACCGTACTATAGATGTATTGGTTAGGCGAGTGCGTAACAAAATAGAGTCAAACCCGAAAGACCCGCAATATCTAGTTACGGTTCATGGCGAGGGGTATCTGTTTGCGGCCGATTTGAATTAGTTGACGTGCTGTACTGTGGCTTAAAATAACTCGGCGATAGCGATTGTTCCAGGTCAATTGTCATCACGTTGAATTTATCTATGGACAAAATCATTGGCCCTTGCTGTTGTTTGATTTTTTGACCCTGTAAAAAATTAACCGCCTGATCTATTGCCATTTTTCCCTGCTGAACCATTTGGTCGGTATTTGCCATCATTATTTTTCCTCGGCGAATACCACGATAAACACCATGACTTAAATAATGACTGAGTATTTTCGGTTTATCTTTTTGGGGGAGTTGTGCGACTTCACTTATTGCCATTTCTGCCATCACGGCATTGCCGGCGAGATAGTCAATTTCTGGGTATTGTTTAAGCACAGATTTGATTAATGAGAACTGGGTTATCTTTTCATTAAAACCATATTTTATATCGACCAGATCGATGGCACTATTGGCTATCGCCGACTTCAATCCAGCAGTAGATTGTGGGCTACCCCCGCCGCCTTTGGGACCAGGAAACCATGCCAGTTTTACCCTGTCACTGCCTTGTGGATGGCGAAGAGCCAAGTACTCTCCTAGCTTAAAACCCATTTGATACCAGGAAACACCGGTGCTGGCAGTAAGCTTTACCGTAGATAGTTCGTTGACCAGGCCAAAAAGAGGTGTACGTTGATTGATCAATTCTAACTGTTCACTAAGAGAATCGAAATAAACCGAACCCACAAGAATAGCATCTGCTTGCCAGTGCTGACATCGTTCTATTTGAGCCCATTGCTCTGCGCTTTTGCTATAGCCTCCGGCTTCTAGTACTTTAAGTTCTACAGCCCTTTGTTTTGCCTGCTCAATCATGCCAAAATTAACACTCAGCCAATATGAGTCTTTCAGGTGTGGGTACACTGCACATAAGCGCCATGGCTTCGTGGGCGATTCAGTGGCGTTTGCCCTGCTCACAGCAGGTAGATTAAAGGCTAGTGAAACAATAGCCAAAGTAAGCATGACTAAAATGTGTTTAAACATAATTGACTCTATTGAGGCGATTTAAGGATATTACATTGCACTTTCGTCAAAGTATAGGTAACAAGCTACTAATTGCTTTTGGTTTTATCACCGGCTTATTATTGTTTGTAAGCTTGATTTCTTGGTACAGCCTTAATCTCGTTGCGAACACAGGTGAGTATATCACTCATCAAACTATCCCTAGTCTAACGAATGCCCGTGAGCTAGCTAATCTCAGTTTGAAAATAACCCATACCACGACATTGCTAAAGAATGCCCAAGACCAGAAAGAGCGTGGGTTGTACAGTGGTAACCTAAGACAATTAAATTTGTTGATGGAGCAAAAAATCCAATCTTTAGGTGACATTGAACACTCGATTGAGGGCTTGAATCAACTTAGGGATAGTAAGGCAGGGATCATCAAAAATATTGCCTTGCTAGACGACTATGCCAGCCAACATATCGATAGAAAAAGCCATTTCAAAGCGTCATTAACACAGCTTAGTTTGTCAATTAACACTATAATTCAATTGTCGAGGTCACAGGTCGATAATGCCAACACCTATACTCAAGTTAGACTTGGTGGTATTTATGATTTGATTGAGCAGGCAAATAGTAGCGAAAAAATTGCACAAACCCTCGATTCGGTTATTGAGCAAGACTTGAATCAACTGGATAAAATGTTTGCTCTACAGCAGCACAGCCTACAACTTAAGCACATTCTTAACCTAGCCGAAAATGCTAGGCAGCTTTCGCAAATTGACGCATTGGACAGGCAGCAGTCTTTTCATCTTGGGATCATTAGCCAACTGGTTTCTTCGATTGAAGATCCACAGCGACTGGCAAAAGCTACGAATGCGACGAACCAGCTAAAACGTTTGCATGATTTATTTGTTGAGAAAAAAAATATCATCGCACTAAGCGAAAAAAGTTCATTGCTAAATCAAAACATATCAAATCTTTTTACCGAACTTAATCAACATATTATTTCACTAATAAAAGATAGCACCAGCTTAGCCCAACAAACGAGCGAACAGCATCGAAAGCTAGTCTTCTGGTCTGAACATATCTTTTTTGGTTCGATATTTCTGTCGTTAATTGTGGTGATATTAGTGATGTGGAAAGTCGTTTACCGCGGTATTGTTTATCGGCTGGGTCAACATACATCGGCCATCGAGCAATTAGCCGCAGGCAACCTCAACGTGAAGGCAAAGTCGAGCGGTAACGATGAACTATCAAAGATGGCGCAAGCAATTGATGTTTTTCGCGATAATGCAATCAAAAAGCAGCGGTTGGAACAGCAACAAGTAAAAATCGAACAGGAGCTTCGAGACTATCAAGAAAATCTCGAACAATTAGTTGAAGAGCGAACAGTGCAACTGAGTGAAGCAAATGAAAAATTGCATCGGGAGGCGACAGGCCATAGCGAGGCAAAGCTAATGGCGGAGCAGGCTAATCGTGCAAAATCAGTATTTTTAGCCAACATGAGTCATGAGATTAGAACACCGATGAATGGAATGATCGGTACACTGGAACTGATGTTAGATACTGAACTAACGCCGCAACAGCAAGCTTACGCCAATACCATATCCAGTTCAGGGGAAAACTTACTCGATATACTTAACGATATACTCGATTATTCTAAAATTGAAGCTGGACATATCGCGCTGTCTTTACGGGCGATTAATCTTGAAAAATTAGCCCAGGATATCATTGAGTTAATGCGCTCCAGAGCGATAAGCAAGGGATTAAACTTAACCTTTGAATTAGACCCTCTGCTGAGTCCATGGGTGATGGCTGATTTAGGTAAATTACGCCAAGTGCTAATCAACTTGATTAATAATGCGATAAAGTTCACGCCCCGCGGTCACGTGATACTGAATATTACTCGGGCAGACTCCAAAAGCGAACTTAATAAAATTAGCTTTAGCGTAACAGATACAGGCATTGGCATTGAGTACGCTAAGCAGCAGGAAATATTTGAAGCGTTTACCCAGGTGACTAACTTTAGTTCGGAATCCGGTACGGGGTTGGGGCTAGCGATAAGTCAACGCTTGGTGGGCGCAATGGGCGGGGCGCTTTCGTTGCATAGTGAGCAAAACCACGGCAGTTGTTTCTCATTTGAGCTTCAATTATCACCCGCGTCCCAAGATAATATTAATGCACAAATGCAGTTTACTGCCGACTCTACTTATCCTCACTTTAATAAAAGATTAAAAGTATTAATCGTAGAGGACAATGAAGTTAATCTTGGTGTTGCTATCGGGCTTACGGAGAAATTAAGACACCAGGTTGTTGGTGTTGGCGATGGTAAATGTGCAATCGAGAAAATGAATAGCCACAGATTCGATTTAGCATTGCTTGATATCAACCTACCGGATATTAACGGTGTGGATTTATCGCAGCAGCTTAAAAAGATGGCCAGTCAACAAGGCTACCAACTCAAAACCATCGCTGTTTCTGCTCATGTTTTTAGAGAAGATATTGATAAGTTCCTTGATGCTGGATTTGATGGTTTTATTGCCAAACCGGTACAAATGAAACGTCTGGCGCCAGTGATATCCAAGGTAATGGGGGGGCAAAATACGGTGGATATTAATGATGAGCCTGAGGAAAACAAACAGTTTGATCCAGATATCTTAAATCAAGACTTAACATATCTTGGCACCGATAAAGTGATTGCATTAGTTGATTTATTTGAACAACAAGCAACAAGTTACGTCCAAAAATTGCATCAGGCTAACGCGTTGCAGCAAAAGGAATTACTCCATCAGTTTAAGGGGGCCGCTCATAGTGTTGGACTAATTGAGCTATATAACTTGTGTCATCACATGGAATCTAATGCAACTAAAAATAAATTATCTAAAGAGCAGATCCACGCTATTGAAGTT
>CAKZQF010000195.1 GCA_937139475.1 uncultured Gammaproteobacteria bacterium
GATAAGAAAAAAGATTCAGCCGAACAGAAATACTATTAAGTTAACTGCACTTCCCAACAGTTAACACCAAGTTTTTTCAAATAGGCGCCTAAATTATCTAATCGCCAGGTGCGTAGCTCATCACAACGGCCATGGCGAACAATATAGGCAAGTTGTTTATCTGGATTAATGCCAACCAGAGAAAACTTTAAAGGCGATATTTCACTCTCCTGTGCGATAAATTTTGTGATAGACTGTGTTTCTACCAATCGCGAAAACTCTCCCTCTTTCACCCGATAAAACGTCACACTCATACATAACACCAATTTGTAATCTACATTTCGTCATAATGTCGAATAAACAGCATATTTTCAATTAATTTAAAAATAAATAACCCTTTTTTAAGTCCTCCACGTTTATATAAGAAAACAAACCGAGGACGTACAATGAATAATTACAAACCAACAATCGCCCTAGCCCTGTTATTAGCGCTAATTGGATGTAGTGGTCAATCACCGACAGAAAACCAAAAGACAGCCACAAAGCAAGATAACCAGCAAAAAGAAAACGATGCTACGCAGCAACCCCAAACGCCATCACAGTGGGAGTACGTTAACGCTGAGCAAGTCGTAATGAAAAGAAAAGCCCAGGCCAATCAACAACGGCTCACCCAGGCTAAGCTAACAGTGCAGCCTTTAGTTGCCGCCGACCATTACCAGCCACCACATAGCAATAATGAGAAATATCAAAAGCTAAAAGCGAATCAAATCCAAAGGGTTAGTGAAGATCCAGTCTCAACGTTCTCAGTAGATGTCGATATCGGGAGTTATAGCAATATGCGCCGTATGATCAATCAAGGGGTGATGCCACCTAAAAATGCCATTCGCTTGGAAGAACTAATCAATTACTTCGACTATCAATACCCTACTCCCTCAAATTCATCTCAACCTTTTACCCTCGCAACCGAGATAATGACGGCACCATGGAACACTGATAGAAAGCTGTTAAAAATTGGATTAAAAGGTTTTGAACCGGCACCACACCAGCTTGGTAACGCCAATTTGGTTTTCCTATTGGATGTATCAGGCTCAATGAACCATCCTTCGAAACTACCGTTACTTAAAAAGTCACTTTCATTGCTAACACGCCAACTTGATAAACATGATCGAGTATCAATAGTTGTTTATGCTGGCGCAGCTGGGGTGGTGTTAGATTCAACGGCGGGTAATGACCACACTGCGATTGAACTCGCACTAGGTAAACTTAATGCTGGAGGTTCAACTCATGGCAGTCAGGGGATCAATTTAGCGTATCAGTTAGCACAAAAGAACATGATGAAAGATGGAATTAACCGCGTAATTTTAGCAACAGACGGTGACTTTAATGTCGGTACCACCGATATTGATTCACTAAAGGAGCTAATTGAACGCAAGAGAGAACTCGGCATCGGCTTAACGACTCTTGGTTTTGGGCAAGGAAACTATAACGATCATTTGATGGAGCAGTTAGCCGACATTGGCAACGGTAACTACGCGTATATAGATAATATCAATGAAGCACGTAAAGTATTAGTAGATCAGTTAAGTTCTACTCTTGAGGTTATTGCTAAGGATGTCAAAATCCAAGTGGAATTTAATCCGCAACAAGTGGCTGAATATCGTTTGATTGGTTATGAAAATCGTCAGCTGCAACGTGAAGATTTCAATAACGACAAAGTAGATGCGGGAGATATTGGCGCAGGCCATGACGTAACCGCTATTTATGAGTTAACAATGGCAACAGCCACCAATAAAGCTATCGATCCACTTCGTTATCAGTCAAAAAGATCAAATAACCTATCTAATGACTTAGCCACAATCAAGTTGCGATATAAGCAACCAAATAATGCAAAAAGCCAGCTGATAGTTCATACAATAACGCCTGACTTAATGACTAAAACACCCAGCAATGATTTTAAATTCTCAACATCCGTCGCTGCCTTTGGCCAGCTTTTAAGGGGCGGAAAATACCTGACAAATTATACTTATCAAGATATTATTAATTTAGCTAACAGTGCCAGGGGGCAGGATGAATTTGGTTATCGCGGTGAATTTATTCAACTCGTAAGAACCGCGGCAGCGCTCTCCCCAAATCATACACTTGAGCAACAGCAGGGATATAAAACATCGAGACATTAAACGATGCGCAGCTAATGATTAAATATCGCCAAGGCAGCTTAGCCGCGTTTGAGCTGCTTTATTCACGGCATAAAGACGCTACTTATCGCTACTTTTTACGCCAGTGTAGTGGTCAGGCTATTGCCGAAGATTTACTTCAAGAACTTTGGAGTAAAGTAATAAAAAGTAAAAATAGCTATCAGGAACAAGCGCAGTTTACCACTTGGCTTTATACCGTGGCGCATAATTTGGTGGTCGATCATCAACGTAAATTACACGTTGTTGAGCAACATGATGAACAAAGCCAATTGTCTTTGGATGCCCAACCAGATACTCAACTGGAACAGCAACAATTGGCAAAAAAACTCAAACATTGCCTCAATAAACTTCCTAGTGCACAGTTGGAAACTTTTTTACTCAACCAAGAAACAGACTTAACATTGGCACAAATAGCTCAGGTGGTTTGTGCCAGCCTTGAGGCAACCAAAAGCCGTCTGCGATACGCGATAAGCGCTTTACGTCAATGTTTAAGCTTGAGTAGAGAGGGGTAGCATATGTCTGATAAAAAAGATCAACTCTCGATTATTTATAAACATAGCGCTGAGGAAAAACCAAGGGCTAAAGTAGACCAACGTATTCTAGATCTTGCTAAAAAACATCAAGAAAAGCATCAGCCAAGCAGTATACGCAAGTACTTGCCCTACTCTATGGTCGCCAGCATTGGGCTAATTGCCCTGCTAATCCATAGTTTCCCGCAATACTATTTTTCTCCACCACAACCCAATGCGCCGCTTGGGAAGTTTGATTCCCAGCCGAGCTCATCCAAGTTATTAGAAAAAGAAATAGCACCAGTCCAAGCGCTTCCCGCTGCGCCTGAACAAAAATGGCAATACCAGCAAAGTGATACATCGGTCATGCCAGAGATAGATAAACAGCGCATAATACATCAGGCTAAAAGACAACAGAAAGCCAGTATATCAAACGCTCAGCAAGTGAAAGCCTCCGTACAAGCCGTGGAAGAACAACGATTGTCTAAATTACAGCATATAAAGCAACTGATAGATTCTGGCGAACAAAAACCTGCGCTTATAGCTATTGAACAGTATCTCGAGCAATACTCTGGCGATAGCCTACCTAAAGAATATTTAGATTTTTACCAAAAAAACAACAGTAAATGACCCTGAATTGATCTCAACCAAGTGTAATACCAATCTGACTAAGTTTGTTCCCACTGAGAGGGAAACTACTTAATCGGATTGGTATAACAATGAACTAATATTCACTTTTACTGTTTAACAAGGTAAGCTTGATTAATAAACAATAACAAGATCAACGCTATGGCTTATCGTCCGACAGATAAAACACGCGCTCACATGGCGGCACAGCGTCACAAGTTACTCAGTGCTGCAGAGCAGTTAGTGCGCGAGCAAGGTTTTGGTAAGTTAACTATTACCAAGTTAGCTAATAAATCAGGCTTAGCTGTGGGTTCCGTATATAAGCACTTTAAGTCAAAAGACGATTTACTTGAGCAGGTTTATAAAGACTTGGCTAGCAACAACCTTACCTTAGACAGCAAACAAATCCTCGTATCAGATAACGCTAAAGAACAACTAAGCGCGGCGCTAGAGCAGTTTTTTTCACAAGCATTAATGGCTGATAAGCTTTCATACGCCTTATTCTATGAAGCGATACCACCCGCAGTTGAAACACAGCGCCAAGCATTTAAAGCAAACTACGCCCGCACTTTTAGTCAAATAATCAAACAAGGTATGTCACAGCAGCTCTTTTTAACCCAAGAGCCAGAGTTAAGTGCAAATGCCGTGGTTGGTATCTTAACTGAATCACTTTTGATCCCATTAAACTGGCAACACCAGCAGATGCCTACATTTGAACGGATAAAACTCATTCAACAATGTCAGCAGTTTTGTCTAAGAGCTATTTCCTATAATGGCGATGAAACAAGTTTTTTCGAACACTAACTTCAAGGATACATCAATGTCCAATATTTCAATTCTCATTGGTACCATGCTAGGTGCCAGCGAGTATGTCGCAGACCGATTAACAGAGGTACTCGAACCTCAGCACAAGGTAACTAATCATTTAGCGCCCAACTTAGCCGATTTAAATGCAGCACAAGAGCAGACATGGATAATCTGTACATCAACACATGGCGCCGGAGATTTTCCGGATAATATCAACGGATTTGTTGAATCCCTAAAAGAGCAATCCCCCGATTTATCAAAGATAAGCTATGCAGTATGTGCCTTGGGCGACTCAAATTACGATACATTTTGCCAAGCAGGAAAAACGATCGATCAACTTCTCGAGCAATTAGGCGCCCATCGGATCGCTGCTGCACATTTAATTGATGTGAGTCTTGGCGATCTTCCAGAAGATAGTGCCGAGTCTTGGCTTGCAAATTGGAAAGATCAACTAAACTAATCGATCTAAAAACAGCGATCTGATTCACAAAGATCTCATTAACTTTAAGATCTAAACTCTTCGTAAAAGGGGATCTCAGCATTGTTGAGATCCCCTTTTTAGTTCACAAAAACAACTTAAGTTATTCAACAGAACAGTTTTAATACAATTTAACATGTGGATAACTAGCGTATATCCTATTAAATAAAAAAACTTATTGGTGAATAAGATCGAGTTCCAAATCGGCTGTGGATAACTAACGATCTTATCCACGATCTAATCCCAACAAAGATCTGGATCATTTAACAACTTATGATCAAAGAATAGATCTTGATC
Organism: uncultured Gammaproteobacteria bacterium; assembly: GCA_937139475.1. Classification (GTDB taxonomy): domain Bacteria; phylum Pseudomonadota; class Gammaproteobacteria; order Enterobacterales; family Psychrobiaceae; genus Psychrobium. The sequence continues at coordinate 4,893 of CAKZQF010000195.1, forward strand.
ATCATGATCTTAGATCGGTTATTAACAGATCAGGCCGATCGTTAATAATAAGAGATAATAAAGATCTTTAAATAATTCTATATATATTACTTACGATCCTCATCGAAATTGATCGTTTTAGATCTTCAAAAAAATTGGTAGAATATTCGCCCTTAAAAAAGATACTCGATGTGGTGTGGTAAATGTTATTTAACAAACAATTTGACGTAATTGTGATCGGTGGTGGACACGCTGGTACAGAGGCCGCATTGGCTTCTGCGAGAATGGGCCAGCAAACGTTATTATTAACTCACAATATCGATACTTTAGGTCAAATGTCTTGTAACCCAGCTATCGGTGGTATTGGTAAAGGGCACTTAGTTAAAGAAATTGATGCTCTTGGTGGCTACATGGCCCAAGCAACTGACTTATCCGGTATTCAATTTCGTACCTTAAACTCGAGTAAGGGGCCAGCAGTACGTGCAACTCGTGCCCAAGCGGATAGAGCATTGTACAAAGCAGCTATTCGCAGCAAACTTGAAAACCAACCGAATCTGACTATTTTCCAGCAATCTTGTGATGATTTGATTGTCGAAAACGATCAAGTAACTGGCGTTGTTACCCAAATGGGAATTAAATTCACCGCAAAATCAGTAGTATTAACGGTAGGAACCTTTTTAGGTGGCCGTATTCACATTGGATTAGAAAATCATTCTGGCGGTCGTGCTGGTGATCCGGCATCCATTCGTTTAGCTGATCGTTTGCGAGAGTTACCATTGCGAATCGATCGCTTGAAAACGGGGACGCCACCTCGAATTGATGCGCGCACCATTGATTTCTCAAAAATGGAAGCACAGCCGGGTGATACCCCGTTGCCTGTATTCTCATTTATTGGCCAACAGTCTGATCATCCAGAGCAAATACCTTGCTATATCACCCATACCAATGAAAAAACTCATGATATTATTCGCAATGGCTTAGATCGTAGCCCAATGTTTACTGGTGTGATAGAAGGTACTGGACCACGCTACTGTCCATCGATCGAAGATAAAATCACGCGTTTTGCCGATAAGAGCTCACATCAAATCTTTGTTGAGCCTGAAGGACTAACAACCAACGAAGTTTACCCTAATGGTATATCCACCAGCTTACCTTTTGATGTTCAAGTTGAACTTGTTCATTCAATGAATGGGTTTGAAAATGCCTTCATCACCCGTCCAGGCTATGCCATTGAATACGATTACTTTGATCCGCGTGACTTAAAACCAAGCCTTGAAAATAAATTTATCAATGGATTGTTCTTTGCCGGGCAGATTAATGGCACCACAGGCTATGAAGAAGCCGGTGCTCAAGGACTTATCGCAGGTATGAACGCAGCGCGCCAAGCGCAAGATTTAGATTCTTGGTCACCACAACGTAATCAAGCATATATGGGCGTACTCATCGATGACTTATCGACGCTAGGTACAAAAGAACCTTACCGTATGTTCACTAGCCGTGCTGAATACCGTTTATTACTTCGTGAAGATAATGCCGATATTCGTTTAACAGAAATAGGCCGTGAATTAGGGTTAATTGATGATCATCGCTGGCAATTGTTTAATGAAAAAATTGAAAGTGTAGAACAGGAAAAGCAACGCTTATCTTCAACTTGGGTTCAAGCGAACAGCGAACAAGCCGAGCAGCTAAGTAGCATTTTAAAAAATCCAATGAGCCGTGAAGCCAATATGGAGGAGCTGCTACGTCGTCCTGAACTATCTTACAAAAAGTTAATGGAAATAAAGGACCTTGGCCCAGGCCTTGAAAAAGACGATGCCGCGTATCAAGTGGAAACACAAATTAAGTACGCTGGCTACATTGCGCGTCAAATGGATGAAGTTGAAAAGCAACAACGTCACGAAAATACCTTGTTGCCAATCGATTTAGATTATAGCCAAGTCTCTGGCCTATCAAACGAAGTGGTTGCAAAGCTGACCGAAGCACGTCCTGCAACCCTGGGGATGGCAAGCCGCATCTCAGGCATTACGCCAGCCGCTGTTTCATTACTGCTTGTCTACATGAAAAAGAAAGGATTGCTTAAAAAAGCAGGTTAACCTACCCAAACATCACTTAAATTAGAGCCTTGCAATTAGCAGGGCTTTTTTATAGCTTGCCGAAAATCCTGTAAATCAACCGTTCATCACTTATTTCGCCGCCAGCCAAACAATATCGATACTATTACCGCTTAACCATTGTTTGTTGGAGCTGAATATGGAAATTTTTATTGTTATTGAGGTTGTTTTGATCTTTTTAACGCTTTTCATTGAGGGATTTAGCCTACTAAACTACGCCCAATTTTTCACTGGCAAAAAAACTACATTAGAAAAAATAATTGAAAAACAACAAAGAAAACTTAATTAAATAAGGAATATTGTATGAGTAACGCATCACCTATGGCGATTGTTGACATCTTTGTCGCACCATCAAATGTGTTTAATCAGGTAAAGGACAATAAGAAATGGGCTTGGTTGGGCTTGCTTCTTATTATTGCTATATCAGCTTTGTCTTCGGTACTGTTTTTCGGCAGTATGTCGCCTGAATGGATTGTTGAACAACAGTTGGCGCAAAGTGGCGATTTGTCTGCACAGGAAGCAGAACAGGCCAAAGGTGCGATGATGCAAATGGCACAATATACAGGTGTATTAGGTGCGGTTTTTGGTGGAATATTTATTATCATAATGACCTGTCTGTTTGCCGCATATAACATGCTGATTGGTAAGTCTGCAGGAGTGATAAAACCTGATTTTAAATATGCTGATTGGTTTAGTTTTACTCTGTGGACTTCGATGCCGGCAATCGTTAATACTATTGGTTTTATGGTGTTGTTTTTAACAGCCTCGACATCAGATTTACCTTTATCTATGGCGAATTATGCTTCGGTTAATCAGTTATTTTTCAACTATCTGCCTAGTGATTCACTATATACATGGGCGGAGTCTTTAAACCTGTTTTCATTATGGTCTATCTTCCTTACAACAGTAGGCTTTCAACGCTGTTGCAACATGTCCCTAGCTAACTCAACAGCCGCTGCTGTATTGCCATATTTCGTTATTTTTGCCAGCTGGTTCGCATTAGCTTAAAGGGTAATAGCATGAAAAAGCTGTTTGTATTTGTGTTGATAGCAGGAGTTCTATCAGCACTTATTTTTTGGAATAAGAGTAAAGGTGCTCATGCTAGCCTACTTGTAAATAGCGAGTCAGTAAGTGAGCAAGTTCTCTCGGATAGCATATTGGCCTCAGGCAACCTTATTTTTAATACCCAAATTCAGATTCGCTCAGAAGTCACCGGAATTGTTACTCAAGTACTAGTGGAAGAAGGGGAGTTTGTTGAAAAAGGTCAGGTGCTAATGCAACTTGATCAGACCGCATTTAGTGCTGATGTTGCAAATTATCAAGCCGCAGTTAATGCACAGAAAATAGAAATTGAGTTTGTTCATGAGCAACGCCGTGAGCTACAACGTCGTTTACTGGTTAAACAGAAACTCTATCAACAAAAACTTCTTGGCTTGGATGACCTTGAACAATTTAAGAGTCAGCTTGCTATTGCAAACATTAAAGTCAAAGCAGCTAAAGAGCAGTTAAATAGACATTTAGCTTCGCTTGCTTTGGCACAGGATAGGCGTAACAAGACCACCTTTAGAGCCACTATGCCAGGACTTGTATCAGCGGTCGATGTAAAACCGGGGGAAACGGTTATTGCTGGCTCAACGAATATTGTTGGCTCGGCCTTAATGACCCTTGCTGATCCTAAAACTATTTTAGCTGAGCTTCGCGTTGATGAGGCGGATATTGCCAGTGTCGAATCGGGCATGATGGTGGATGTCTTTGCTGCATCAAACCCAAAGAAAGCATTGCAAGGAAAAGTGGTTAGTATCGGGACCAGTGCCCGTGCTACTCGTCAGGGGTTGGGGCTATTCTTTCGAGTTAAGGTGCTGCTGGAGCAAAGTGAGCAGCTTTATCCTGGCATGAGCTGCCGCGCAGAGATTATCACGGCACAATCTCAGGCATCTTTAAGCGTGCCAATTTCAGCCGTTATAAATCAAGGTGAACAGCAGTATGTCTGGGTTATTGAGCATGACAGTGCCAGAAAGCAATTGATAACAATTGGCATGGCTACAGATACTCATCAGCAGATCACTCAAGGGATAGCTGTTGGCGATGAAGTGGTTACAGGCCCGAGTCGTATAATGAGTAAGCTTGAGGATGGTGTGGCATTGACCAGAAAACAAGGAGGATAATGATGTCACAACCAGTTAAAGATTCAGTCATCGTACTAAAAGATATCACTAAAAACTACAAAATGGCCGATCAACTATTTTGTGCTTTGGATGGTATTAATTTGACCATTAAGCGCAATGAATATGTTGCTATCACTGGTCCTTCAGGTTCGGGAAAATCGACATTGATGAATGTATTAGGCTGCCTTGATAACCCTTCAAGTGGACAATATTTATTAGGTCAAAAAGATGTCGCTAGCCAAAGTGAAGCTGAACTGGCAAAAATTCGTAACTATGGCGTTGGTTTTATTTTCCAGAGTTTTAATTTGCTACCAAGATCAAGTGTACTAAACAATGTAATGCATCCACTGATCTATCGTATTATGACCAACAAAAAACGTGAAGCACTTGCGCGTAACGCACTAAAACGCGTTGGATTGAGCGATAAAATTGAAAGCCTGCCCAATCAACTATCTGGTGGACAACGTCAACGTGTCGCTATTGCACGAGCTCTTGTGACTAATCCTGCCATTATTCTTGGTGATGAGCCTACCGGGAATCTCGATAGTAAAACTACAGCCGATATTATGGCGCTGTTTGATGAACTGCATGAGCAAGGACACACCATTATTTTGGTGACTCACGAAGCTGAAATAGCACATCATTGTCACCGAGTTATCCGTTTGGTTGATGGCGAAGTTGAAAGTGACATAACAAATGCTATTGAAGAACCTAAGGAGTTTGTCCATGGGTAATGTGTTGCATGGTTTTTTTCAAAGCACAAAAGCCGCGATGTTGGCTATTACCGCTCATGGTATGCGCAGCGCATTAACCACGCTGGGGATTATTATCGGTGTAGCTGCTGTGATCACTGTGGTTGCCATTATGGAGAGCTTGAGCACGACAATTACTGACCAGCTTGATGATTTAGGCAGTGATATGGTGACCCTGCAAGCTCATACTAATCCCGAGCAGGAAATGTTAGGGCAGAGCAATAAATTAAGCTACGACGACTTTTTGCTGTTAAAGGCTAAGACGAATAATGTAAGTGATATGACCGCGACCATGAGGGCATTTAGCTTAGGAACTAGCGTTCAATATGGCCGTAGTAATACACAAACCCAGATAATTGGTACTGATAGCAGCTACCAGCGGGTGATCAATACCTATCCTGAGCTGGGACGATTTTTATCAGAGAGTGATGATTTAAGGCGCCGTCGAGTTGCCTTTATTGGCAGTTCTGTAGCGGAAAAACTGAATATGCCAAGTGATCCAACAGGGGAGTTTATTAACTTAAGCGGTGACTGGTTTCGTGTGATTGGATTGGCTGAAAAGCGTGGCAAATTATTTGGTTTTGATCAAGATAACTATATTATTGCTCCATTTAGTACTATTCGTTCATTAAATGGTAGTCAAGTTACTGATAATATTGATATTATGTTTAGGCCAAGCAAAGGGGCTAGTCTAGATAAAATCAAGGCGCAGATGAGTCAGATTTTACGCCAAAAACATAAGCTTAGTGGTGATGATGTTGACCATTTTAAGTTTGTTACTGCCGAGAAAACCAAGAAGCAATTTGCCGAGATAACGACTGCTGTGACTTTAGTGGCTGGTGGAGTTGTCAGTATCAGTTTATTGGTTGGTGGTATTGGCATTATGAATATTATGTTAGTGTCGGTTACCGAACGCACCAAAGAGATTGGCATTGCCAAGGCCCTTGGCGCCACGCCACAGTTTATTTTGTTTCAGTTTCTCGTTGAGGCGCTTATTTTATCTCTATTAGGCGGCATCATAGGCTTGGCAATAGGTTATGGTTTAGCTGCAATGGTTGCGATGTTTATGCCTGGTGACGGCGGGATTATGGTACCTATGTGGGCAATTATATTATCTCTTGGTTTTACTACAGCAATAGGCGTTGTTTTTGGATTAGCACCTGCGATAAAAGCCTCAAAATTAAATCCGGTAGATGCATTAAGATATGAATAGAACAGTAAAAAAAATAATCGCAATTTCAATTAAATCGAGTAAGCAATACAAGATCGTTACGTCGGTCATTCTTCCATTATATTGTCTCGTTATTATCTTGGGGCTACAGCCAATCATTAATGATGACAATCTACAGCTAAATGCCTTCTTACTCGCTTTACTTGATACCGCGGTATTTTTCTTTATTACCCATACCATGTTGCGCTCTTATTTGAAGATTAACCTGATTAATACACCGGTTAGTCTACATAAAATTACCTATCTCTTAGGTTACTTATTGCTATTAAGTATCTTTGGCAATTTATTATCTTATTTTATTGGTAAAATTGAGTTTTTTGAGTTTAGTGATGTGATGTCTTTATATGTTGCTAATGATTTAGGGGAAACAAAATTCGAGTTCTCTCTGTTCTATATTTATCTTAGCGCTGTTTTAAATGTGTTTTTTCTACTATTAGGTTGGGCCATAATTTATTTGTTTTGGATCCAACAAATCAATCGTAAAAAACAGCAAAAGGAAATGCATCAAGCTCAATTACAGCAGCTTACTAATCAGCTTAACCCTCATTTCTTATTCAATGCATTTAACAGTATACGGGCACTCATTTATGAAGATAGAGATAAGGCAGCAGATACCGTCACCTTATTATCTGAGTTGTTTCGAACTCATTTAAAAGCCCATGTAAATACCAAGTCATCATTAACTGATGAACTGGAGGTGAGTTCAAATTACTTAGCGATAGAGAAAATTCGTCTGGAAGATAGATTGCAGTTAAATATTACAATCGATCCACAATTGAATGCTCAAACGTTGCCGACACTAACGTTGTTAACCTTAGTCGAAAATGCCATTAAACATGGTATATCCCCCAACAGAGAAGCTGGTTATATTGATATTTCAGCTAGTTTAATCGCTAAAAAAAACTGGTTATTGAAGATAAGTAATAGCGTAAATGCGATAAGCACTGAAGATGGCACGCGTACTGGACAAAAAAACGTTAAGAAACGCTTGAGACTAATGTTTGGGGAGCAATACCAATGGCGTCAAATGCAAAAAAATGGCGTATATAGTGTAGAAATGGAGTTGCCCTATGATTAATGTGTTAATTGTTGATGATGAGCGTCTTGCTCGGGTTGAATTAAATCGTTTGCTCACTAAATTTGAGCAGGTAAATGTAGTTGCCCAAGCAAAATCTGGTATTGAAGCGATAGCGTTATTAAAAGAGCATCATATTGATGTTGTCTTTCTTGATATTCAAATGCCAGAAATGAGTGGGCTAGAGTTAGCTCAGCATATCGATTCGTCCATTCAGTGTGTATTTTGTACAGCATTTAATGAGCATGCCGTGGATGCTTTTTCACTTAATGCGGTCGACTATTTAGTTAAGCCGATTGCAGTAAATAGACTTAAACAAGCCGTCGATAAATTAGTCTTAAAATCTACTAACCTCTCTCAGCATTATCTACCTGATAGTCATGGTTTATTATTAAAAATAGGTCAATCAAGCCATATTATTCGTTTACATGAAATAGAGCGTTTTGAATCTGTTGCCAACCATGTTGCTGTTTATACCGAGCAAGGGAAATCTTTTATTCATTCGTCGCTGAGTAATGTTGAAAAAAGACTTGATCCGATCATGTTTTTTAAAGCAAGTCGCAGTGACATAATAAGAATTGATCAAATTTTAAAATTAGAAGAGGGGATTGCGACTGGGAGTTTAGTTGCAATGATGCAAAGCGGACAGCAAATAGAAGTTAGCAGACGCCAGGCCAAGTCCCTTAAAGATCTTTATAACGTATTCTAGAGAGGAAATATGCACTTAACAATGTATCAAGTAGATGCGTTCACCAATGAACGATTTAAAGGTAACTCCGCGGCAGTGCTAGAGTTGGAGCAGTGGTTAGATGATGCAACAATGCAAAATATTGCTATTGAAAATAATCTATCTGAAACTGTTTTTTTTGTTAAACAAACTGACGGTAGCTATCATATTCGCTGGTTTTCACCACTTTGTGAAATTGATTTTTGCGGACACGCGACACTAGCCAGTGCATTTGTATTGTTTAAGCAAAACCCATCCGTTGATCTGTTAAGTTTTGAGGCCGATGCTATTGGCGCGTTTACCGTTAGCCGTGGTGAAAATGGCTTTATCAATATGACCTTTGATACCCAGGCTCCTGAGCCCGTAATAGATATTCCGGATACGCTTATCAATGGCGTAGGTATAAAACCTGTTAATGTGCTGCGTAATCGTCAGGCTTACTTTGTTGTTTACGATGACAGTAAAGTCGTAAGGTCGCTTAAACCTAATTTAGAAACGCTTAAACAGCTCGCCCCCTTTGATGTTGTAATTACTGCGCCCGATCAGCAATATGACTTTATTTCTCGCTACTTTTGGCCTGCCAATGGGGGAGACGAAGACCCTGTTACTGGCTCTATCCATTGCGGTTTAGCACCGTATTGGGGGCAACGATTAAATAAAAATAACCTGGTGGCTTATCAAGCCTCTAGTCGTGGCGGAGTGATCCATTGTGCGCTAGCTAATGAAAAAATCACATTAAGTGGGCAAGCCATTCTATATATGACAGCAACAATTGAAATTTAACATATTTTTACTATCTCAAAGAGCCTAAACACCGCTGACCACAAGCTTTGCAACAAATAGTCGTTGCAAAGTAGTACCTAACTAGTGAATAATATTTTATTAGTGTTTAATATCTTTTGTTGGTACTAAAGTGCTACTAAAGATCTTTTTATTGTCATAGTTAATGGTATGTTTTATGAACATCAAGAAAATAATTCCTGTTACCTTGTTATGCAGCGCGAGTGTTGTTGCTGGTCAAGGTGATCAAATAAGCGGTTCTCGTTACAGTATCGCGACCCACAATACCCATGCGCTAAATGGAATTAATGCAGCGAGCGCAAACGCACATCTTGTTCCATCCTTTAATTTTGCGTCAATTGGTTCATTCAAATTTGGTGGTGAAGTTGGCAATGTTGATTTTGCTGATGAAATAACTGACTTGATTGATGAATTAGATCGCGATGATATTACGCTAGATGAAAGCGATGAATTAAAAGAACGATTTGATAATCTATTGCTGCAGGCTGGTCAAAATGGCTACGTTAATGTAGTTCTTGCCGCTCAGTTGCCGTTGTCATTTGCCTGGAAACGTGAACTTGATACTTTTACCCTATCAACCCGTGCCAGAGGTAACGTTAATGTCACCATTTTAGATGA
>CAKZQF010000196.1 GCA_937139475.1 uncultured Gammaproteobacteria bacterium
TATTAGTCTTGAGTGTAAGCCGGAATACCATTTGGTACGTATACGCCTTCAACTTTGTCTAGGAATTCTTGCTTGCGCTCTCTAGGGTTGAAGAATTGCTTGTACCAGATACGTGCTTTCATGAACGGACCGTCACTTGGTACGAACAGACCGTTTAGACAAGGAGCTTTGTTAGTCCAAACTTCGAAATCCTGCTCAAATGCAAGGCGACTCGCTTCTTGGAACTGACGTGCTGCAATACCATCTTCCACAGTTGCTACTTCGTTACCATTTGGCGACTTAACCAACAATGAGTGCCATACACGTACTGAACCATCTTCTACTGGCGTGTGGGTAATCATTAGGAATGATTCGTAGTAACCAGTAAGGTGAGAGATTAATACACCTGGACCATGGTACTTAGTGATTGTGTGAAGAATAGGGCTAACACCATCGTCACCAACTAAGGTACGGTGAGGACCACATTGGCGTTGAATTGCGTTATGACCTTTAAATTCATTTTCATAGCGCTCAACCGTTGAGCCATGAATTGGGCTTAAGTGGCCGTAATCACAGATGTTATCAATAACTTCTTGTGGATGTTGCTCCAATACGCCTAGCTTATCGAATTCCCATTGAACCCAAGCTTTGTCGTCCCACTGTGGCAGTGATGGATGATCCCACTCTGGCTCACCGTTTTCAGGATCGTGCCAAACCCAGATAGCGCCTAAGCTTTCTACTACTGGCCATGTTTTGATACACGCAGATTTAGGGATTGGGCCTTCGTGATAAGGGATATCATCACATTGACCGTCGGGGCCAAAGCGCCATGCATGGTAAGGACAACGAATGCTATCACCTTCAATGTTGGTGCCGCCGCCGTCGATGATGACATATGACGTATCATTTTTGGCTGCCATGTGTGTTTTCATGTGTGGACAGTATGCATCCATCAATACAACACGACCGGTGGCGCGACCACGATACAATGCGAAATCACGGCCAAAGTAGCGAAGTGCTACTGGCTTATGAGAATTAATTTCCTCGGATGTCGCGATCATGAACCAGCCTCGTGGGAAGGTAAAATCACCTAGGCGATAATCTTTTGTAGTGGCCATAAAAACTCCTGTTATTGTTGATTGCTAATATATTGTATTTATTAAGTTGTAGCAGAGGCACTGTTGCCTGATGTTGCTACGTTATTGTTTTCGTTATTCGCCTTAACATCAGCGATATGCTGCTGATATGGCGTAATAGCTTTGAAATAGAACCATGCTGAAAAGACTAAGAAACTTAGCATCAGCAACAGCGCATATAATAGTCCGTCACCGTCGTTTCCGTTTGAGAACATATCGCTAAAGGTGCCAGTTAATAGTGGACCGATACCCGCTCCAAATAGCGTTAGAAATAGACTTAATACCGCAAGGCTAGTAGCACGCTGACTACTGTTAACTAGATGGCTTACCGCGGCGTAAGAAAGTGTAGCCCACCAACTATTAAAGAAACTAAAACCTGCAGCGAACATAATCGCATGCGGTACTTTAATGCTGCCAATTTGCCAAATAGCATCAGCAGGCCAAAGTACAAAAGCACAACCAAATGGGATACTAATAATGACACCCAGTGCAGGCATACGTAATTGCCAGCGGCTGTCTTTGGTGCTTAAGCGGTCACAATAGTAACCACTAAAAATAGAACCCGCCGCAGCAAATATACCGCTAGATAGACCAAAAATAAGACCCGCATGAGCTAGTGGGATTTCAAAGTTACGAACCATAAAGGTCGGTGCCCAAATACCATAGCCATAGCCAACCATGCCAGCAATGGCGGTGCCCATACAGATTAAAAAGAAACCTTTTACCTGCATGATGTCACGAACATCGTGCCAGAAATTACCCTGTGGTTGCTCGCGAATGGCGCGTTCAGCATCCGTGTCATAGACGCCAAGACCGGGGTCACGGCCAAAAATATATAATAGTAGTGCTAATAAAATACCTGGTGCGCCAAAGTAGATAAATACTGAGCGCCAGCCATATTCCTGCGCAATCCAGCCACCTAAGGCCATTGCTGCTAATAGTCCAACGTGTGGCCCAAGCATAAATAGGCTAATTGCCAATGAACGACGATGAGGTGGGTATAAGTCAGAAACCATTGATACCGAAGGTGACGTGCCGCCAGCTTCGCCGATGGCAACGGTCATCCGTGCGATAACAAATTGCCAAAACTGGGTTACAGCACCACTGGCCATGGTTGCAAGGCTCCAAAGGCCACAACACACCGCAACAATATTTCGGCGGTTAGTGCCACGATCGGCCATACGGCTTAGCGGCAGGCTCACTGCCGAGTAAAGAATAGCGAAAGCAAGGCCGCTTACTGCGCCCATTACCGTGTCAGAAACACCAAACTCTTGCTTAATTGGTTCAAGCACAATCGCAATAAGATTACGGTCGATGTACGAGAAAACGTAAATTATCGACAGTAATAATAGGGTCAAATGTGTTCGGCCCGTGATTAATGGAGTTTGATTCGGTTGCATTTAATGCACTCTCTTTCTACTTGCTGTTCACCATACCTTAACTTTGCTAAAAATTTGAACATCGTCCTTTTGGACGTATTACATTTGGGTTAAATGGCTTCTTATTGCAACATGCCTAAACATTAATTCAGATCAAATATTCTAGGAGGACAAATGCAATCGACAACTTCGACAGTACAGCAAATTTTGCCTGACCTTCTAGAGTTCCCTCTTGTTCCACCGCAAGCTGATGGTTCTGTGGTGGAAATTGCCGATGGCTTATTATGGATTCGCATGCCAATGCCTATGGCACTTGATCATATTAACGTTTACCTTATAGAAGATTCTGATGGCTGGTTTATCTTAGATACGGGCTTAAACACCCGCACTACTCGCCGCCTGTGGCAACAAATTATTGAGCAACATGGCAAAGGAAAATCAGTAAAAGGCGTTATTTGCACTCACTTTCATTATGACCACAGTGGGCTTGCCTCATGGTTAACTGAAACGTTTGATGTGCCGCTTTACATGACTCACGGCGAGTTTTACATCCTAAAAGCTATTAGCAGCAATATGTCAGCGCTGGGTGATGCGCATCAAATGGCGTTTTATCATCAAACGGGCACGCCGCTTGAGGAAGTCGAAGCAATGATTGAAGGCTGTCGTAAAGACCCTTTCATGCAGGATTCGCCACCATCATTTAACCGTCTACGCGAAGGCGATGTGCTAACCATTGGTAAGCGAAATTGGCGTGTGGTCATTGGTGAAGGGCACTCGCCAGAACATGCATGTCTTTACAGTGAGCAGGATAAAATCTTATTGGCTGGTGATCAATTGCTGCCACATATTAGCTCTAATGTGTTGATCTCAGAGTTAGAACCACAAGGGAAGCAGCTAGAGAACTGGCTCAACTCCTTGAATAAATTACAAACATTAGACTCAAAAACATTGGTGTTACCAGCCCATGGCCCTGTGTTTAAAAACCTACACCTGCGGGCGCAACAGCTAATTCAGCATCACCAGGAACAATTGGATTTGTTAAGAACGCTTGCGTCGCAACATAAAGAATTTACCGCTTATCAAGCCTTAAAGTGCTTGTTTAATCGGCCGCTTTCACCCGTTGAAAGCATGATGGCTTTGGGGGAAACCCTAGCACACTTAAATTGGCTCGAGGATAACGGTGACCTAGATTGTCAGCGTAAAAACACCTCGGGCATTAACACATATTTATCACGCCAATTTGCGGATAATGACAGGAGTACGCTATGACCTTACTCACTCAAGTAGCACAGGCGCAAGCCCAGCTAGTTGCGCCGGGTTCGCCATTTGAACTTGAAAACAGACAGATTGATGGCAAAGACTATCAAGTTTATCGCAATGCACCAGCTAACCTGTCGCAGGTTATTAACGACTCGCGCCGTGATGATGATGTTTGTTTTCTTGCCTATCAAGACAGCCGTTGGAGCTACAAACGCTTTTATCAGCAAGTTGATAGCCTAGCAACCTGGATGCAGGAGCAAGGTATTGGTAAGGGTGATCGCGTTGCCATTGCCATGCGTAATCGTCCTGAGTGGGTAATTGCGTTTTGTGCAACGGCGTTAATTGGCGCGGTGCCAGCACCACTAAACAGCTTTGGTATGGAGCAAGAACTCGTCACAGCGCTAATTACCATTAAGCCACGTTTGTTTATTTGTGATGGCCCAAGATGGCAACGGGTAAACCAAACAACGGCTTGGACAAATCAAGCCTTGGTATTAGACGACAGTGACAGTGATTTAAGCACCGCAGCTAATGCTTCTGACTTAACGACAGCGCTTAATCATCCTGCTGCCGCGATTAAAACGCCTGAATTATCAGCCACTGATCCAGCCTTGGTTCTATTTACTTCTGGCGCAACCAGCGTTGCTAAAGCGGTGGTATCAAATCAGATAGCAGTATGTCAGGCACTATTTAATATTGATTACATCGGCGCTATTTCTGGCATGACCTCGCCAGAAGCGGTTGGTCGCATTATGGCCAAAGCATTGCCACCAGTTATTTTAACCGCGGTACCGCTGTTCCATGTCAGTGGTCTACACGCCCAACTACTGTCAGCGCTACGCAGTGGCCGTCGCTTGGTTTTCCTGCACAAGTGGGAACCTGCAGAAGCGGTTGAACTGATGAAGAAAGAAAAAGTTACTCAGTTTAATGGTGCGCCATCGATGGTAATGCAATTACTGCGCGAACCGGGTTTCTTAACTGATGAAGTGATGGAGTCGTTTAGCGGCTTAGGTTTTGGCGGCGCAGGCTTGCCAGCAAACTTAGTTGATAAAGCGCTAAGCACCCTAAAAGAGCAAATGATTGGCATTGGTTTTGGTATGACTGAAACGAACGGCGTAGGTGCTGCTGCATCTGGTGAATTGTTCCGTCATGAGCCTAAGAGTTCGGGCATTATCTCACCGATTATGGATATTCAAGTGTGTGCGCCAGACGGTTTCGTTTTACCCGCTAATGAAGTGGGTGAAATCTGCATGCGCGGTGTTTGCATCATGGACGGCTATGAAGGTAATCAAAGCGCGACTCAGGATGCGATACGTAATGGCTGGTTGCATACCGGTGACTTAGGCTATATCGATGACGCTGGGTTCTTATTTATCGTTGATCGTCTAAAAGATGTGATTAACCGTGCTGGTGAAAACATCTCCGCAGCAGAAGTTGAATCATGCTTGCTCGAACATGCTGATGTTGGTGAAGCTGCCGTATTTGCGATTCCTGATGAGGAAACTGGCGAAGCTGTTGTTGCAGTGATCTCACCACTAGATGGTAGCTATGTAGAAGAACAAGCTTTGCTTGCCCATGTAGCGCAGCGCTTAGCTAAGTATAAAGTGCCAAGCAAGATTCATGTAATGGAAGCTAAATTACCGCGTAATCCAGCGGGTAAGCTGCTTAGAAATAAACTTAAGAAGCTGTATTACTAGAAAACAAACAGCTAAAAAGCATCCATTTAAGCCAAAGTTTAATTAGGGTAATTGACTTAATTACCCGCAAAGGAGAAAGGCAATGACCACAGCCAATGAGATTGAAAACCAATATGACGTAATTGTTGTCGGTTCGGGAGCAGGAGCAATGACTTCTGCTATTTTCGCAGCTGATCAAGGCAATTCGGTACTTATCGTTGAGAAAAGCGATAAATACGGCGGCACATCGGCGATATCTGGTGGTGGTATTTGGATTCCAAATAACGATGAATTTAAAGCGCTTGGTGGTAACGACAGTTACGACAGCGCTTTAACTTATATTAAAGCGTCAAGCCAAGGCAGCGTTGAAGAGTCACGTATCCGTGCGTACCTTGATAACGCGCCAAAAATGATTCGTGAATTACAAGCCAATAGCCGCGTTAAATATGCTGTTGCCGATAAGTACCCTGACTATTATCCGCATCTAGAGGGCTCACTGCCTGGTGGTCGCACCATGGACCCTGAGTTGTTTGACACCACAGGCCTGGGCGATGAAATGGACCATCAACAACCGGCTTCTGGTAACACATTACTGATGGGTAAAATGGCTTGGACAGCACGTCAGGCACACAAAGCCGTGGCCAAAGAACGTGGCTGGATGCTAATGATTATTGGCCTGATGTTACGTTACAAACTTGACTTTAAGGCACGTAGAAAAGGCCGCCGTGACAGCCGCGCCGGACTAGGCGCTAGTTTATCGGCCTCGTTAAGACACTCATTAATCGACCGTAATATTCCACTATGGCGCAACACCGCATTTACTGACTTTGTAATGGACGGTGATCGCGTTACGGGCATTAAAGTAACCAAAGATGGTCAAGAAATTGAGCTTAGCGCCAAGCATGGCGTGATCATGGGCAGTGGCGGTTTTGAACAAAACCAGCAGCTGCGCGAAAAATATTTACCAGCCCCATCACAGCAACGCTGGAGCGCGACGCCTGCTGGCTGTAATACAGGCGCTGGCCTGGAAGCTGGCCTAAAAATTGGTGCTGCAACCGATTTACTTGATTGGTGCTGGTGGGCACCAACGCTTAATGTCCCTAAAGAACCAAGTGCTCGTGGCCTGTTTGCCGAACGTGCGTTCCCGGGAGCCATTGTTGTGGATGGTTTAGGTAAACGATTCTTTAATGAAGCCGCGCCGTATTTAGAGTTTGGCGATGCGATGTACAAAAATAATGAAGCAACAGGCGGAAAGTCTGTTCCAGCTTGGGTCGTTTTTGACAGTCACTTCCGTTTTGAATATGCGATGGGGCCGCTAATGCCTGGCAAAATTATGCCGGATAGCCGCGCACCGAAAGCATGGCGTGATGATGTGTACTTTAAAGCGGATACGCTAGATGAATTGGCAGGATTAATTGATGTTGATGCTAAAGGCTTAGCCGAAACCACTGAAAAAATGAATCGTTATGCCGAAACCGGCATCGATGAAGACTTTCAACGTGGTGGTAATGTATTTGACCGTTACTACGGCGATAGTCATGTTAAACCCAATCCATGTTTGGCGCCGATTAAAAAAGGTCCATTTTACGCGATGAAGATTAATCCGGGTGATATCGGTACTAAAGGCGGCTTATTAACTAATGATTCGGCGCAGGTAGTAACACCGTCAGGTGAAGCAATCGAAGGCCTTTACGCCATTGGTAACTGTTCATCATCTGTGATGGGCACAAGTTATCCGGGGGCTGGTTCAACGATCGGTCCAGCGATGACCTTTGGTTATGTCGCTGCAAACCACATTAGCGCAAATCGTAAATAACTAGCCCTAAATAAATAGAAACAAAAGATAAGAGAAACAATTATGAGCACCGACAACCTATCGCCATCGACAGCTTTTGATAGCATCCCTTCACTTGTGTTTGCCGCGGCTAAACAATATGGCGAGCTAGCGGCAATTGAAGATGGTGATCTCAGTATCTCATATCAACAATTACCACACGCTAGCCTTGATGTGTGTCGCGCGTTAATGGCATCGGGTATTAAGCCCGGAGATCGTGTGGCGATTTGGGGCGCAAACTCTGCACGGTGGATTCTTGCGGCCATTGGTTTGCAAATGGCTGGTGCCGTTCTTGTACCGATAAATACGCGTATGAAAGCGGTGGAAGCACAGGAAATTATTAACCGCAGTGGCGCCAAATTAGTGTTTACTGTCGGGGACTTTCTTAAAAGCGATTACCCAGCGCAGCTGGCTAAATTATTTGGCCCAAGTGAATTAATCCAAGTCACTTTAACCCCGCGCAAAGGCGAAGCAATTGAGTCATGCCTGGACTGGGAACAATTTCTAACCAAGAAAGACCACGTGAGTGAGTCTGATGCACTGGCAGTTGCCACCAACATCAGCGGCACTGATCTGTCTGATTTAATGTTTACCTCAGGGACAACCGGTAAACCCAAGGGCGTAATGAGCCGCCACGGCGCGATCATTCGTGCCTTTAGCCAGTTTGTGAAAACGCTTGGCCTGGTGCCAGGAGATCGCTACCTTGTGGTCAATCCATTTTTCCATGCCTTTGGTTACAAAGCCGGTTGGGTAACTTGTTTATTATCTGGCGCAACCATTCTGCCACAAGCAGTATTTGACGCCGATGAAGTGTTAGAGCGTATTCATAAAGATCGCGTTACCGTATTGCCGGGGCCGCCAACATTGTATTTGTCACTATTGGCACATCCGGGGCTGAGCGGGGCTAATCTCGATAGCTTACGTGTCGCCGTTACAGGCGCTGCAACCATTCCGCCAATCTTAATTGAGCGCATGCGCGAGCAACTAGGTTTTAAAGTGGTAACCACCGCTTATGGCCTAACAGAATGTGGCGGGCTAGCGAGTATCTGTCCGGCAGATACCCCTGTTGAAACCATTGCTGGTACCAGTGGTAAAGCGATTAACGGTACTGAAATCGCCATCATTTCAGAGCAAGGGGAAATACTTGGCGCTGGTGAAACAGGCGAAATTTGTATTCGCGGCTTCCATGTAATGAAAGGCTATTTTGAGCAGCCACAAGCCACTGCGGAAACCATTGATAGCGATGGCTGGCTGCATACTGGTGATGTTGGTAACTTAGATGAAAATGGCTTCTTAAGCATTACCGATCGACTTAAAGACATGTATATCTCAGGTGGCTTTAACTGCTACCCAGCTGAGATTGAAGCGGTTCTAACCGAGCATCCAGCGATTGCCCAATCTGCTGTGGTTGGTATTAATGATGACCGAATGGGTGAGGTGGGCTGTGCATTTATCACCTTGAAAGAAGGCCACCAACTGGATGAGCCAACGCTTATCGCATGGTGTCGCGAGCGCATGGCAAACTATCGCGTACCGCGTAAAGTCTGTGTCATTGAACAGATGCCCGTGAATGCATCCAATAAGATTGTTAAAGCGGACTTGGTTAAGCGTTTGCCTTAATACAGCGACAGAGTATTAGCGACAACATGCTAATACTCTGTCATTTTCTGATAATCAATCTAAGCTACGCCCCTACCTTAATCGGCTCCGTCTCTGATAAGATATTCACTGGCAAACTTATACGAGGTATATAATTTGTGGGGAATGTATTGGAGATATTTGGTTTCAAATTCCTTTTTATTGTTGCTTGTCGCATGGCTATTTGAGCAACTAAATCTGCTACGTTTTGTTGAAGACAGTCATCTGATCCCAACAGTTTTCTGGGGGGGCATTGGCGCTATTTGGGTCTTGATTACGCTAATGCAGAAAAATGGCTTGCCTTACTTATTTTTTGGTCGCCGATTAGGTCTTAATACTGATAAATGGCAACAATTTAACCTGTTGCTTATTGTTCTTTTCGCCATGCTATCTGTACTTGGCTATGTTATTAATCAATTCGGCAGCGCGACAGTTTGGTCGCTCTATAAGCTTTATGGCCAGACAGTTTGTTTGATTATCTTTCCATTACTTGCAGCGCGGTTTGCCAATAAAATTACCAAGCCAATCTTTAAAAACAAAAAGCTCCCCAGTTTATGAAAAGTGGGGAGCTTTTAGATTGAGCCAGAGTAATAGTTGATTACTGCGCGTATTTCGCCGCACGCGCCTGGTGCAATTTCTTGTAGCTTTCTATTAAGCGTTGGTGCTTGTCTAGCCCTTCAAGTTGCATGTTGGTTTTGGTCAGTCCTGGGAAAGTGATTTGCGACATGACGGTGCCAATAACAACTTCCATGGTTTCTTTACCAAACATGCGGCTTAGATTATCAACATAGTCTTCAAGCACTAACTCTTCATCTATGGTGATTTCGAGTACCGAGTGAACAGCTTGGTAGAACAAGCCGCGCTCTACGGTGTTGTCATTGTATTGCAAGAATGACTCGACTAACTCGATAGCATCTTCCAATGCCCCCAGTGCCAGGCAAATAAGGATTTTTAGCTCGACAATGGTGAGTTGTCCCCACACTGTATTTTCATCAAACTCGACGCCGATTAGCGTAGGGATATCGGTATAGTTATCCAGCTGGCTCTCTTCGAGGCGTTCGAATAAGCTTTCCAGTGCGTCTTCATCTAATGCATGCAGGTTCAGGATATCTTCACGGTAATCAAGGGCTTTGTTGGTGTTATCAACGATTAAGTCTTCAACGCCATACACTTCAGAGTAATCTGGCACTAAGATGCGACACGCAGTGCCTAAGTCAGAAAACTCGGCAACATAAACCTCTTTGCCCATGGTTTCTAAAATGCCGAATAAGGTGGCTTGTTCTTGCTCATTGGTGCCTGCAAAGTCCCATTCAACAAAATCGTAATCTTTTTTCGCGCTAAAGAAACGCCATGATACAACGCCTGTTGAATCGATAAAATGATCAACAAAGTTCTCTGGCTCAGATACCGCGTTGCTGTTAAACGTTGGCGGTGGCACATCGTTAAGGCCTTCGAAACTACGGCCTTGTAACAGCTCAGTGAGGCTACGCTCGAGCGCCACTTCAAAGCTTGGGTGCGCGCCAAATGAAGCGAAAACACCGCCTGTTTTAGGGTTCATCAGGGTGACACACATTACTGGAAATTGACCGCCTAATGATGCGTCTTTAACCACCACTGGGAAACCTTGTGCTTCAAGTGCATCAATGCCTTCAACTATGCCTGGGTATTTGGCTAATACGTCTTTGGGTACATCTGGCAGCACAATCTCTTGCTCGATGATTTGGCGTTTTACGGCGCGCTCAAAAATTTCGGATAAGCACTGAACTTTTGCTTCATCGAAGTTGTTACCCGCGCTCATTCCGTTACTTAAGAACAAGTTTTCAATGAGGTTTGATGGGAAATAGACTGTTTCGCCATCTGATTGACGGGTATAAGGAATAGAACAGATACCACGCTCGACGTTGCCTGAGTTGGTATCAATAAGGTGTGAGCCGCGTAGTTCCCCATCAAGGCCGTAGATCGCTAAAGTATGTTGATCTAACATCCCTTGTGGCAGGCTATCGTCTTCGGTCAGCTTAAACCATTTCTCGTTCGGATAATGAACGAAATCACTGTTGGCAATATCAAGGCCAAGGAACTGATCATTATAGAAAAAATTGCAGTTTAGGCGTTCGATAAACTCACCCAATGCCGAACACAAGGCGCTTTCTTTGGTGGCACCTTTACCATTGGTGAAGCACATTGGGGAGGCGGCATCGCGAATATGCAGTGACCACACGTGTGGCACGATGTTGCGCCAAGATGAAATCTCAATCTTCATTCCAAGCTCGGCTAAAATGCCTGTCATGTCGCTAATGGTTTGCTCAAGTGGCAAGTCTTTACCCAAGATAAAGGTATCAGCGTGATCGGCTGGCTGCGCCATTAACATCGCCTGTGCATCGGCATCCAGGTTCTCAACGGTTTCAACTTTAAACTCAGGTTGAGTTTGTATTACCTTTTTAACGGTACAGCGGTCAATTGAGCGCAGGATACCTTGGCGGTCACGATCAGAAATGGATTCAGGTAATTCAACTTGAATTTGAAAGATTTGGTTGTAACGATCTTCAGGGTCGACAATGTTGTTTTGCGACAGGCGAATTCCATCAGTAGGAATATCACGAGAGTTACAGTAGACCTTGGCAAAATACGCTGCACATAGCGCAGAAGATGCTAAGAAATAGTCAAACGGACTTGGCGCACTGCCATCGCCTTTATAACGAATTGGTTGGTCGGCGATAATCGAAAAGTCATCAAACTTGGCTTCAAGTCTTAGGTTGTCGAGAAAATCTACTTTAATTTCCATTGCATGTTTCCACTGTATTCACGTAAATAAAACCGAAAACATTTGAACATAGCAATGGATAAATGCGCTAAATCAATCGCTTATCGATTTTAAAAGGAGTGAGTTAATTTTATTGCGCTAATTATCGGCTTTTTCGCGGCGATAGTCTTTAGTTAAATGGCAGATTTGAGGAAATAGTCATAAATTAAATATGCTGTGTGTTGGTCTTTAACCCGGTCGTTAATCTTGTTTTGACAAGTTGGGCTAGAATACAAAAAAGGCCAGCATGATTATTCATGCTGGCCCTATTATTTCAACGCAATGTGCTACTTCTTATTTTTGCCTTCAACTAGCTCCATACCACCGCGAAGCGAGCCGCCTTCCTGGCGTGGTGGGTATTTGTGCAATGACATAACGTGTGCTGTCATGATGTCGCGTAATACGCCGCCAATCCATGCTTTCTTTTGCGCAAGCATGTTGGCGTACAGGCCGTCATGCTGCTCGAAAGGGTCCATACGAAGGTTGAACAATAGGAAGCTTTGACGGAAGTAATCAAAGAAACCGCTACGCTCTTGTGCGTGAACTTTCCACTGTTTCCAACGTAGTGCAGATAGTGTTTTTTCGTTGTAGTAAATAAAGTGGTCACGTGCTGACTCGCCTTTACCCTGCCAATGATCTAAGTTGTTTACACCGTCGATTTTCACTTTGGCTTCTTTGTCTAACTTCTTCACAACATCCTTTACGCCAGCAGCCGTGGCAAGTGTGGTGAATAAGTCCATATGGCTTTGGATGCCGTTAGAAACTGAGCCTGCTTTAACTTTGTCAGGCCAGCGTAATAGCATAGGTACACGGACACCGCCCTCCCACGTTGTTGCTTTCTCACCACGGAATGGCGTGATACCAGCATCTGGGAAATGATAAGCCATTGGGCCATTATCAGAGGTGAAGATAACGATTGTGTTATCAGCAATACCTAGTTTATCTAGCTTGTCTAACAATAGGCCAACGTGATCATCTAGCTCTAATACACCTGCGCCAGCAATATCTTCTTCAGAAGAGTATTTCGCAATACGCTCGATGTATTTTGGCAGCGAATGCGTATAAATGTGAATACGTGATGGGTTGTGCCATAGGAAGAATGGTTTTTCTTCTTTTACTGACTCTTCAATAAATTTGATACTACGAGCCGTAAACTCTTCATCGATAGTTTCCATGCGCTTGCGCGTTAATGGGCCCGTATCTTTAATAAAGCCGTTTGGACCCGCTTTAGAATCGATAACGCCGCGAGGTTTGTAGTTTTGTAGCAATTCATGCGGGTAATCGATTTGTTCTGGTTCTTCTTCAGCGTTTAAGTGATAAAGATTACCGAAAAACTCATCAAAACCGTGATTCGTTGGTAAATGCTCATCTTGATCACCCAAATGGTTTTTACCCACTTGTGCTGTTTTATAGCCTAATGGTTTAAGCAATTCAGCAAGGGTTGGGTCGCGCTCATCGATGCCTAGTTTCGAACCCGGTAAACCGACTGTGGTCAGGCCGGTACGAATTGGCATTTGACCAGTCACAAACGAGGCACGACCGGCAGTACAAGTTGGTTCTGCGTAATGATCGGTAAATAGCATCCCTTCGTCAGCAATACGGTCAAGGTTAGGTGTGGGTGCCATTAAACCGTGGCTGTATGCGCCAAGGTTCGTTGGGCCAACATCATCCGCCATAATGACGAGAATATTGGGCTTTTTAGCTGCAAAAGCGTTACCAGTTAAACCTGCTACCATCAGGCCTGCCACTAGTAGATGATTAACTATCTTCATCAAGTGTTTCTCCGTGTTAGTTGTTCTCATTATTCGTTATTTCGCTTGCCACTGCGGTGCACGTTTTTCCGCAAATGCGGTAATTCCTTCTAAGATATCTTTACTAGCGCGCATTTGCTCAAGCGCTGGGAAGCCAGCACTCTCTTGGGTATTCATGACGCTTTCTAGGTCTTCAGACATGCTGCGCTGCACACACTGTTTCGTTGCTTTAACAGCCAAAGGCGCGGCTTTTAATAGCTTTTTAACCCAACGTGCTACTGCCTGATCTAAATCTGCTGCTGGCACCACTTCGTTAACTAACCCCCAGTCAAATGCTTTGTTTGCATCAATCGTTTCACAAGCGATCAGCATTTGCATTGCGCGTTTCATGCCTATTTCACGTGGTAGACGGTGCATACCGCCTGCGTAAGCTACCACACCAATTAGTGGCTCAGGAAGCCCAAAGGTTGCGTGTTCTGCGGCAATGATTAAATCAGCGGCCAGAGCGATTTCAAAACCACCACCCATTGCTAGACCATTAACCGCGGCAATAACTGGTTTGTCTAGATCGAAACGGCTAGTTAAGCCACCGTAACCAGTTTGTGGTACGCGATACTCTTCGCCGCCAGCAATTGCTTCATTCATCGCTTTGATATCGCCACCAGCAGAGAATGCTTTGTCGCCAGCGCCACGAATGACCGCCACCCATAGTGAATCATCGGCTGCGTACTGATTAAGTGCATCTTCCAGCAGATGATTAGTCTCGGTATCTATCGCATTCATGCGCTCTGGACGGTTGATGGTGATGTAAAGGACATTGCCATCGATTTGGCACTGTACTTTGTCATTATTACTCATGCTAACTCCACTGATTGGAAATAATCTAAGCTGTAGAATATTTCGACTGATTAATTTATTTCCTTAAGATTAGCGTGGGTTGTACTATATCTGAACTTTATTTACTGAATGATTTAGTATTCATGAAGCTTATAGTTGTTGAACGCGCATTTTGCTCATTTTCACTTTGGCAATCCAATCTAACAGCACTGTATTTCAAAGGCTTATCGTTATATCTTAATGGCTCATTATATAAGGTGTACTAATGAGTTTCGGTGTTTTAATTAGTCGCATCGCGAGCACAATAGTTACCTTTCTTTACTTCAGCAAAGAAAAGTAACCAACATCCTGACATTTAATTCAGTACTAAATCGGATGCTTTTTCTGCAATCATAATCACCGGTGCATTGGTGTTGCCAGACACTTGTGTTGGCATTACCGAGGCATCAACGACTCGTAGTCCTCGTACACCGCGTACGCGTAATTGCGGATCCACAACCGCGTTGTCATCGCTACCCATGCGGCACGTGCCGACCGGATGATGTACGGTGGAGCCTGCTTTGGCGGCGAAATCCAGCATTTGTGTTTCGGTTGCGCTGTCGCTGCCCGGTAAACGCTCTTTGGCGATTAAACCGGATAAGGCGGGTTGTGAGGCAACATGACGGGCAATGTGCATACCGCTTAGGGTGAGTCTTACATCATTATCGGTTGATAAGTAATTTAGCTCGAAACGTGGGTCTGATATTGGATTGGCATCCCGTAGACTCACGCGGCCACGTGCTTCTGGGCGCAATACACAAGGGGCTAGCGTTAAGCCTGGCTGTGCGTGGGGCTTTTTCTCATCCGGCTCGCCTGTTACAGGCAAACAATGGTATTGGATCTCTGGGCGGGTAGCGTCTTGTGAACCTTTGACAAACGCGCCTACCTCGGCGCCGGGTAGGGTCATTGCGCCGTTGCGGGAGATAAAATAACGCATGACTTCTTTTAAAATGCCAAACCCTTGCAGGCGACTGTTGAGGCTTGGTGTACCGTCTTTTAATTGCCACATCATGGGTACAACAAAGTGATCTTGCAGGTTTGCGCCTACTTCAGCATTGTCTACCAACACAGGAATATTTAAGTTATTAAGTTCGCTGCTTGGACCTATGCCTGAGCGCATTAACACCCGTGGTGAGTCTATTGCGCCTGCACATAATATGACTTCTTTGGTGGCAACCGCTTGCTTGGTGCTACCTTTTATTTGATAAGCCACGCCACAAGCGCGGTCATTATCAAATAATACTTTATCTACTTGGGCGCCGGTGATCACATCAAGGTTAGGTCGGTTTAGAATCGGTTGTAAAAAGGCATGATAAGTCGAGCAACGTTGTCCATCACGCATGGTAACCTGGAAGTAGCCTGATCCTTCTTGTGTTTCGCCATTAAAATCATCATTACGTGGATAACCAGCCTGTTCAAAGGCGCTAATAATTTTTGCACTGACTTCATGCTTATCCGGTAGGTTCGATACTGATAGCTCGCCGCCTGTGCCATGCAAAGGCGATTGAGTATGAAATTGCTGCGCTTCAGAGCGAATAAAGTACGGTAGTACTTCATCCCAGCTCCAACCTGTTGCACCACTTAGGGCCCAACTGTCATAGTCTTCACGTTGACCACGAATATAGAGCATGCCATTAATGGTTGAACAGCCACCCAAGATACGCCCACGAGGCAATGTGTGCTGACGATTTTGTGTTTTCGTCTCCGGCTCCGATTTATAAAGCCAGCTATATTTCTCACTTTGGGTCATCAGGCCCCAACCTGCAGGCATTTTGGTCATCAGGTCTTCTTTTTTACTGCCGGCTTCGAGCAATAACACGCGATTATTCTCATCTTTACTTAGGCGATTAGCCATCACACAGCCAGCAGAACCGCCGCCAATGACAATATAATCGTAGCTTTGTCCTGCTATTGGTTTGTTATTACTCATTGGTTACGCTCACTTTTATTTTTGTATTTAAACGGAACAAGGTGTTGAATCTGGCTAGGCACTTTTCAATTCCTCTGGTGGTTGTTGCGAGGCTGCAATTAGCGCCCACCACGCAATTAATGCACTGATTAATGCGCCTAATACGGCGGCAAAGCCTGCTTTAAACCATAGGAAGTTATGTAATGTAAGTTCTTGTGGTCCGATAAAATTCCAAACAAGTAAAACAGGCATAGCAAAAAGACCCACGCCAATTGCCCCAGCAATGAGGCCGCGCCTAAAACTAGAGCTTGCTGGAATCTTTGCGTTCTTTGGAATAGGTAAGGTTATCGAGCCGCTGTTAACTTTCTTGGAGATTATCGGCGTCACAATAAGGCAGGTAATTAAAGGCAACAAAAAGGCAGTTGCCAGGGTGTCCACTGCAATACTGGTTTCGCCCCATAACGGCATCGTCTCTAGTTGCTTATTGAGCCACCAAGCAATGCCACCATTGATAAAAAAATTGAAAATTCCCGGGATAAGCCCCTGCTCTATGGTAAGAAACCGTTTTATATCTGCGTTCATGTATCCTCCAAATCTGCGTGTCGATATTTAGTGCTTGAAACTTGCAGTTATGTCGCGGTGAAACTAACTACAGGAAAATTATCGACACCATTAATACAATTAAAGGATGGATAGTTGCCAAGCGTAAATGATGGCGCTAAGTGTTGTTTGCTTGAGTATCTTGCGCATTTTATATGCTCACATCGTCCGGCTGGACTAGGTGTTGCTCTATAAGCAATGTGAATATAGACGCATTCAGAAAATAAATTTCTCATATAGTACTCGAAAGGTTAGCCTTGATGCAATGCCTTGTTTTGTCGATTGCCTTGGTTCTAACTAAATCGATTTTTAGCAAGAAAATTAGAGACTTAAAGAATTCATTAAATTTTAAAGGTACATAGCTATGACTCAAGCCTATATTTATGACCACGTAAGAACGCCTCGTGGCAAGGGCAAGCCGGATGGCGCGCTGCATGAAGTGACCCCAGTGCTGTTAGCGACACAAATGTTGCAAGCCATCGCCCAGCGAAATCAGCTCGATACAGCATTAATTGAAGACGTTATCTTAGGTTGTGTTGTTCCTGTCGGTGAGCAAGGCGGCAACATTGCACGTATTGCCGCGTTAAATGCTGATTATTCACAAACTGTACCGGGCGTACAAATTAACCGTTACTGTGGTTCTGGCCTTGAAGCAGTCAACTTCGCTGCGGCTAAAGTCATGTCAGGCATGACCGACTTAGTGGTTGCCGGTGGTGTTGAAAGCATGTCACGTGTGCCAATGGGGGCAGACGGTGGCGCCTGGGCAACCGATCCACAAGTCGCTTATAAAACTCACTTTGTGATGCAAGGTATTAGTGCAGACTTATTAGCAACTAAATACGGTTTCACTCAGGAGCAAATCAACCAATATGCTGTTGAGTCACAACGCCGCGCAGCTGTTGCTTGGGATGAAGGCTATTTTGATAATTCAGTCGTACCAGTTAAAGATATGTTGGGTATTGAGTTACTGGCAAAAGACGAAATCTTACGTGGTGATACCACTTTGGATAATCTGGCTTCATTAAAACCAGCGTTTGCCAAAATGGGCAGTATGGCAGGGTTTGATTCGATCGCATTACAACAATACCCAGAGTTTGAAGCGATCAATCATGTGCATCACGCGGGTAATAGTTCTGGCATTGTTGATGGTGCATCTGCGGTGCTTATTGGCAGCAAAGCGTTAGGTGAAAAGCTTGGTCTTAAACCACGCGCTCGTATTGTTAGCACGGCAACTATCGGCTCAGAGCCAACGATTATGCTTGATGGCCCAGCCGCTTCTGCGCTTAAAGCACTTGAAAAAGCCAATATGACTAAAGATGACATCGGTCTTTGGGAGCTAAATGAAGCCTTTTCATCAGTTGTTCTAGCCTTTATGGAAGAGCTCAAGATTCCACGTGACAAAATTAATGTTAATGGTGGCGCGATTGCATTGGGCCACCCGCTTGGCGCAACAGGCGGTATGATTTTAGGCACCTTGCTCGATGAAATGGAGCGCCAAAACGTTAAGACTGGCATGGTCAGTTTATGTGAAGCCGCAGGTATGGCTTCTTCTACTATCATTGAACGCCTTTAGGAGAAACGGACATGATTGATTATTTTAAATATGCCGTTGATAGCGATGGCATCTGTACCCTAACCATTGACCAGCCAGACTCAAACGCCAATGTTATGGATCAAAATTTCATTGATAGTTTGCAAAGTAACTTAGACCGGGCACTGGCTGATGCCAGTGTTAAAGGCATGATCTTAACCTCAGCGAAGAGCTCATTTGTGGCTGGTGCTGATTTAAAATCACTAGAAGAGTCGCTAATAAACCCACCAGAAGCGCAAGAGCTATATGAGAAATGCTGGGCATTCTCTGGTTTATTACGCCGCATGGAAACAGCCGGTAAGCCAGTTGTCGCTGCCCTTAATGGTGCAGCATTAGGCGGTGGCTTTGAAATTTCACTCGCTTGTCATCATCGCGTTGCGGTTGATTCGCCAAAGATGATGGTTGGCTTACCAGAAGTTGGCGTTGGTTTATTACCCGGTGCCGGTGGTACACAACGCTACCTGCGCAAGCTAGGTGTGGCAAAAGCACTGCCATTGCTGCTACAAGGCCGTCAGTTAAAAGCGGCCAAAGCGCTTGAGCTTGGATTACTTGACCAACTAACAAATGCAGATGACTTACTCGCCACAGCTAAAGCATGGCTAATGAGTGATGCGGCGACTGCCGAGCAACCATGGGACACCAAAGGGTATAAAATTCCTGGTGGAAATAGCCCAATGATGCCGGAATTAGCGCAGTTATTTATGGGAACTGCAGCAAACTTGCAGGCAAATACTTATTACAACATGCCTGCGCCACAAGCAATTACATCCTGTCTATATGAAGGTATGCAATTGCCAATGGATAAAGCACTGCAAATTGAATGTAAGTACTTTGTTCAGCTTAACCTTGATCCTGTCGCGGGCAACATGGTGCGTACGGCCTTTATCAACAAAACTAAAGCGGATAACTTAATTCGTCGCCCCCAGGGCGTTGATAAATGTAAGCACATTAAGATTGGCGTATTAGGCGCCGGATTAATGGGTGCTGGTATCGCCTTTAGCGCGGCAAAAGCCGGTATGGAAGTGGTATTAATTGACCGTGACCAAGAGGCTGCCGACAAGGGTAAAGATTACACCCAAACCCGCTTAGCTAAAGCGCTTGGCCGTGGCCGAACCACGCAAGAAAAAATGGATGCAACACTTGCTCGCATTACCCCAACAACAGATTACTCATTATTAAGTGATGTAAGCCTTGTGGTTGAAGCGGTATTTGAAGATCGTGGCGTGAAAGCCGAAGTATTTGCACTAGCCGAAGCGGCAATGCCGCAAGATGCTGTGCTAGCAACGAATACGTCTGCGCTGCCGGTGACGGGTCTTGCACAGACAACATCACGACCAAATAACATGGTTGGACTGCACTTCTTCTCACCGGTTGAGCACATGCCATTGGTTGAGGTCATTCGTGGTGAACAAACCTCTGATCAAACCCTGGCGCATGCACTTGATTTTGTTGCGCAGCTATTTAAAACCCCAATCTTGGTAAATGATAGTCGTGGCTTCTTTACCAGCCGCTTCTTTGGTGCCTTCTTAAATGAAGGGGTAACCATGGTTGCCGAGGGAATTAACCCTGCACTAATCGAAAATGCAGCGCGTCATTTAGGCTACCCTGTGGGCCCGTTGTCTATCTCTGATGAAGTTGGTCTTGATTTGGCTTATAAGGGCGCAGAACAGGCCCGAGCTGACTTAGGTGCTGACTTTAAGGAAGGCTCATCGGTGCCAATCATCACACGTTTGGTGACTGAGCATGAGCGCCATGGTCGTAAAAACGGCAAAGGGTTTTATCAATACAATGACGATGGCTCTAAGAAATTATGGAGTGAACTTGCCAGCATTTGGCCACAACTGCCAAAAGATCAGCAACCAACTGAAGCTGAACTACAAGCACGTATGCTACATGCACAGCTTGCCGATGCGGCGACTTGTTTAGCTGAAAATATTCTTGTCGACCCAGCTGATGGTGATGTTGGTGGCTGTTTTGGTGTTGGTTTCCCACTTTATATGGGCGGCCCATTTGCAGCAATGGATACGAAAGGTATCGCTAATGTTGTCGCTGAATGTGATCGCTTGGCACAAACCTACGATGCAGAGCGTTTTGCCATTCCACAGATGCTACGCGACATGATTAAAAACAATCAAACGTTCTACGGCAGTAATCCAGTCGTAACAAGCGCCTAAAGCAGATTGAGAGCATTGGTATTTGATACAACAAGTTTGAGCTACATGGATGTGGCCATAACTTCCAAGGACGAATGTGGGCGTCTTGTTGGTCAAGTGCTAATGCTTTTTCTGGCGAATTATCAGTACCCATTGGAGCGTAACCATGGCAATTCCAACACTTTTTAACAAGCGATTACGACTGCCCATCATTGGCGCGCCAATGTTTTTGGCGAGTGGTCCTGAGTTGGTAATTAGCCAATGTAAAAATGGCATTGCAGGCTGTTTTCCAGCGCTTAATGCAAGACCTGCTGCAACCCTTGTTGATTGGATTAATCAGGTCAAATCAGCGCTTGCTGATCATGATGAAAATAACCCACACGCACTGTCCGCGCCATTTGGGGTCAACCTGATTCTGCATAGCTCCAATAATCGTCAACAACAAGATCTTGATACCGTGGTAGAAAACCAGGTGCCATTAGTAATCACCTCGGTGGGTAAGCCTGATCAAGTTACCCGACGTGTGCATGAATATGGTGGTTTGGTATTTCATGACGTTACCAGTGTAAAGCATGCACGCAAAGCGATTGAGTGCGGTGTTGATGGCCTGGTGCTTGTTTGTGCCGGGGCTGGTGGTCATGGCGGTACATTGTCCCCCTTTGCCTTTTTGCGTGAAGTGCGCCAATTTTGGCAAGGTGCTGTGGCACTGGCTGGCACCATTTCTGATGGTAGCAGTATTCGCGCAGCGGAGGTGATGGGGGCAGATTTTGTCTACATGGGCACTCGCTTTATTGCGACCCAAGAGGCAGGTGCCGTGGAAAAACACAAATCGATGATTGTGGAAGATGGCAGTGATGACATTGTCTATACCTCAACGTTTAGCGGTATTTGTGCAAACTATTTGCGTAATAGCATTATCGCGTGCGGCATCAATCCAGACTTGTGTGCCAGTAACGATAATCAAGGCGGCAAGGATGATTTGTTTAGCAATTTGGATACCCCGCCACCTGCCCAGCAGGCTAAAGCGTGGAAAGAAATTTGGGCAGCAGGACAGGGCATTGGCGCAATTAGCGATGTGCCAACAATGAGTGAACTATTTAAGCGACTGCACAGTGAATATCTACAAGCAGTAGCAACGCCGTCGCAATTTAATTAAGGATTTGAACATGACACAAAATAAACCACTTGCTGGTGTACGCGTACTGGATTTGACCCAGTTATTACCAGGGCCAATGTGTACCCTACACCTTGCCGATATGGGCGCTGAAGTAATTAAAATTGAGCCGCCAGAGTATGGCGATCCGGTGCGTGGCGGCAAAGGTAAATTCTCAACTATGTTCCTGATGCTAAACCGTAATAAACGTTCAGTGGAAGTGAACCTGCGTAGCGAGGAAGGCTTAGCGCTGATCAAAAAGCTGGTTGAGAGCGCTGATGTGTTAGTTGAAGGCTTCAGACCGGGCGTGACGGATCGTCTTGGTATTGGCTACGAAGCCATGAAAGCGATTAATCCTAAATTGGTTTACTGTTCAATCACCGGCTATGGGCAAGAAGGGCCGTTATCGCAAGTAGCGGGTCATGATATTAACTATCAATCGCTTACAGGCGTATTAGAGCAAAGCGGCAAAGCGGGCGGTCCTCCGGCGCAAGGTAACTTCCCAATTGCTGATCTTGCTGGTGGCTCGATGTCTGCCGCAACGGGAATCTTAGCCGCGCTGTTTGATGCAAGCCGCAGCGGTAAGGGACGCTTTGTTGATATCGCGATGGCAGATTGTTTGATGTCGCTTAACATTATTGCGACAACCGCATGGCAACAAAGTGGTCATCAACAGATCCCTCGTGGTGAAGACTTTCTTTCAGGCGGCTTAGCTTGTTATCACATCTACGAAACTAAAGACGGACGCCATCTGGCCGTTGGCGCCGTTGAAATGAAGTTTTGGGTTAATTTTTGTGATGCGATTGAGCGTCCTGATCTACATAAACGCGGTCATCTGCCGGGCAAATCGGGCTACGAAGCAAAAGCCGAAGTCGCAGCTGTTATTGCCGAATATGATTTGGCTCATTGGACTGAAATTTTTGCCAATGTTGATGCGTGTACCACGCCGGTATTGCGAATCGATGAAGCGCTTAAAACGCCAAATGTGGCTGCACGCGGTATGTTGATTGAAGCGACACATCCAGAAGGTGGCGACCATCTGCAATATGCTTGTCCATTGAAAATGAGCGACTGCGATAACCAAGATACTCAGCCTGCACCGGCATTAGGTGCAGATAATGCTGCTATCCGAGCCGAACTTGGCTTGGCTGAATAAAATAGCGAAAGGAAATTAAAATGAATTTTGACTTTAGCGAAGATCAGAAAGTACTGCGTGATAGCGTACGTAAATTTCTGCAAAACGAATCACCATTAACGGTTGCACGCGAAGTGCTTGAGAATAAGCAAAGCCATAGCAGCCATGTGTGGAACGGATTACAGGAAATGGGCATAACCAGTTTGATGCTACCTGAGTCTTGCGGTGGCTTTGGCCTTGGCGCACTAGATTTATGTGTTGTGGCTGAAGAAATTGGTCGTCAGTTGACCCCAACACCACTGTCATCAACCATGTACTTAGCGACTCAAGCCTTGTTGCTAGGTAGTGATGAGGCGCAGCAACAGCAATGGTTAAGCCGTGTATCAGAGGGCAGCATTGCGACGATGGCTGCGCCACTAGATGGCAAGAAAACGCCATTACCTATTTTTGAAGGCGGTGTGCTTAATGGCAAAGCGGCACTAGTGCCTGATGCAATGAGCGCAGAATTTGTAATTGTATTGGCACAAGACAACAGTCAGCAACCTGTCTGGGTCGTTTGTGAGCTAAGCGAACAAGTAGAACGCACCGCCCTGACGACCATTGATGAAGCACGTCCTTTTGGCGCTTTAAACTTTAATAACACACTAGCTCAGCCGCTAAACAAGGTGACGGATGCGCTAGCGTTACTGGATAAAGTACGTAACCGCGCAGCGATTTTATTTGCCTTTGAGCAGATCGGCGGAGCAGATGCGATCACTGAAATTTCAGTAGAATATGCTAAAGAGCGTAAAACCTTTGGTCGTGCTATTGGTTCGTACCAAGGCATTAAGCACAAGTTAGCGGACATCTATACCGGCAATCAAATGGCGCGTGCCCATTGTTATTACGGCGCCTGGGCGCTAGATACCGATGGCGAAGAATTAGCGATAGCTGCAGCTGGCGCACGTGTTTCAGCATGTCGCGCGTTTAATTACGCTGCGCAGGAGAGCATTCAAGTACACGGCGGTATGGGGTACACATGGGAACTTGATTGTCATTTATTCTATCGTCGAACTCGTCAGCTTAGTTTGATTTTGGGCGCTGAAAGTCAGTGGAACGAACGTATTGCTAAAGAGCTTGAAGTTAAATTTTTGAGCCCGCAAGCCAAAGCATAAGATAGTAGGGGAAATATTATGGATTTTAATGATTCTAAAGAAGAAGCAACGTTCCGCGAAGAGTGTCGAGCTTGGTTAAATGATAATGCGCAACGTAAAGAGCGTCCTGATGAAGTGTTTGGGCAGGGCTTATCGGCAGAAGAACTGATGCAAGCGGCGCGTGAATGGCAAGGGCGTAAAGCCCAAGCGGGCTTTGGTGCAATCACTTGGCCAGAGAAATTTGGTGGTCGTGGTGGCTCGCCAATTCAAGAAGTTATTTACCGTCAAGAAGAAGGTAACTTTAAAGTGCCTGTGGGCGCATTTAATGTAAGCCTTGGCATGGTTATTCCATCGTTCTTTGTTCACACCAAATCGGATGCCGCAAAGCAACATGTACATGATGCATTACACGGTAAGGAGCTGTGGTGTCAGCTGCTATCTGAGCCGGGGGCTGGTTCTGATCTTGGCATGATCCGCACCAAAGCTGAACGTTGTACTGATGGCCGTGAAGGCTGGATCATCAATGGTCAGAAAGTATGGACCACCTTAGCGCAATTTGCCGATTGTGGTTTAGTGCTAACCCGTACCGATCCTGATGTACCAAAGTTCGCAGGCATGACAACATTCTATGTTGATATGGACGCTGAAGGTGTTGAGATTTGCCCAATTCGTCAAGCAAATGGTGAAGCTGAATTTAACGAAGTGTTTTTCAATGATGTCTTCGTGCCTGATGAGCAACGTGTTGGTGACGTTGGCGCAGGCTGGAAAGTGACCTTAACTGGCTTGATGAACGAGCGTTTATCAATTGGCGGCGTGATCCCACCAGAGTTGTGGCGTACTACGATGAAGCACATGCAAGAAAGTGAAATGACAGATGGCTCAAGTGCGCTAAATGACGCGCAGATGCGTCAGCAACTTAGTAACCTGTATCTTGATGCTCAGGGGCTATGGTTACTGCAATGTCGTGGTCTCACTGCATTGGGGCAAGGACGTGAGCCTGGCGCCGAGTTATCGGTAGCGAAAATTGTTGGCGCACGCACGCTGCAAGATTTTTCATACTTTGCCATGGATCTTAAAGGTACTGGCGGCATCCTTACCGCAGAAGATTTAGGCGATAGCTGGCGCTTGGTCGAGCAACTATGGATGGGTGCAGCAGGTATGCGTATCGCAGGTGGTACCGATGAAATTGTTAAGAATAACGTTGGTGAACGTGTCCTTGGCTTGCCGCCAGAGCCGCGAACGGATAAGGGGAAAACCTATAAAGAACTCCTAGTCTAAACTAAGGCATCACCAAAAATTAGAAGCTGATAAATTCGTTTATCAGCTTTTTTATGTTCAGCTAGCACATGGATGTGCGTGTTAGAGCACTGTATGGAACAGGTGCCGAGATGAACGGTATGCCACGGTGCCATGGCAGGAAATTGATTCCGGATATTTCCTCAGTACACACATCCATGTGTGCAATGGCAAGAAGTGGCAATGGGAGGACAAAATGAACAATTATCCATTTAAGAAATACGCCACCACCGTACCCGCTGACTGGGTCGACTTTAATGGCCACATGAACACCAAGTATTATGGGTTGGTGATTTATGATGCACATATCGATTTTACCGAACATCTCGATTTAGGCGAGCGGTATCGGTATGCCAATAATTGCAGCAAGGCGCTGGTTGAGAGTCATTGTCTTTTTGAAAGGGAGGTTTGTGAGGGGGACGAAATTGAAGTGATTTCATGGTTGCTATCGGTGGACAATAAGCGCATCCATACTTTTCACGAAATCTATTGTGTTAATAAGGGCTATCGTGCCGCTGCTGGTGAGCATATTGATGTTCATATCGATCTAGAGACGAGGCGAGTATCGTCGTTTCCTGAGGCCGTGCTAACACGCTTAAAAGCTATCGAAGCGCAATACTCAAAACTTACCCCGCCGAAAAAAGTGGGCAACATGAGTCGCTTTACGGGTAAACCCAAAGCCAGTGGCTCAGATTAATGAATTGATAACTTCTCTAATCGCTGATGGCGTTGCCATGGCGACCGATCTGCGCTATCTCAAGTAAAGCGGTTATGACTTTCATCCAGCCATCTATTTAAGTCATTTTTTCAAACATTCACCGGACGGAAATGCCGAATATGTGGTAGTTTGGGTGAGCAAATGGCTAGCTGTAGTAGTGATGTGATTCGTGCTGCATTTAATGCCCAATATAATGATAAACTTAATCGAACCATAGGGTTAATCACATTAATTGATAAATAAGTGAGTATGAAAATTTAATGCAGATAGAAAGAAAGCCACCACTAGCTGACGAACTGGCAATGTTGTACCAACAAGCGGGTTGGATAGAAAATCCTTGCCCTGAAAAAATGCGCAGATCCGTTGTCAGTGATTCGCAATGGTTTGTTGCAAGGG
This sequence comes from uncultured Gammaproteobacteria bacterium, assembly GCA_937139475.1. Classification (GTDB taxonomy): domain Bacteria; phylum Pseudomonadota; class Gammaproteobacteria; order Enterobacterales; family Psychrobiaceae; genus Psychrobium. The sequence goes on from CAKZQF010000196.1 coordinate 26,414, forward strand.
ACAGCGATGGCGCCTTGCTAGGGATTGCCCGATTCATCACTGACTACGTAAGGTATGCATTTATTGTCGATGTTATTATCAAAGAAAACCAGCAACGCAAGGGGATAGGTAAAGCCTTAATGAATGAAGTGGTTGCAGAATGTCGAACACTAGATATCGATAGTGTTAATTTGTGGCCAAGCGAAGGCAAAATACCGTTTTACGAGAGTTTAGGTTTTTATGCCTTGCCAGCTAGTCAGCCGCACATGAAATTGAAAGTCGACTAGTCACTTGCTGACTCTTGCTTTCCTCGTCTAAATGAATGATTTATAACCTCACCGCCGCGTTATGATAAGAGCATCAACAAGACAATTGAAATGGGAATCGTAGATGCAAGCTCAGACAACACCTCAAGTAGCCATAGTAACCGGTGCAAGCCGTGGCGCAGGCAAAGGCATTGCCATCGCGCTGGGCGAGAAGGGCATGACAGTCTATGTGACTGGACGCAGCACAAAAACAGGCTCAGCTATCGGTGCCGATGGACTGCCGCTACCAGGTACGGTGTATGAGACTGCTCAGCAAGTGACTGATGCTGGTGGTAAAGGCATTGCAGTTATATGTGACCATAGTGATGATGAGCAAACCGCAGCCTTGTTTAAGCAAGTTGAAAATGAGCAGGGGCGTTTGGACATTCTGGTTAATAACGCCGCGTTTATTCATCATCAGCTGATTGAACCAATGCCGTTTTGGGAAAAGGAGATTGAGGCCGGTAACTTGCTTGATGTTGGTTTGCGCTCTGCCTATGTTGCCAGTTGGCATGGTGCGAAAATGATGACAAAGCAAAATAGCGGCCTGATTATTTTCACTTCTTCTTATGGTGCGAATTGCTACATGCATGGGCCTGCCTATGGCGCGCAAAAAGCTGGTGTTGATAAGCTTGCTCATGACATGGCGATAGATTTAAAGGACTTTGCTGTTAACACGCTATCTATCTGGATGGGACCGCTACTGACAGAACGTATTGAATCGGCGGCAAAAGTGCGACAAGAGCAGTATCAGCCACTTATTGATATTGCTGAAACGCCAGAGTTTATTGGTAATATTATTCATGCAGTGGCCTGTGATCCTGACGCAAAAGAGCTTTCGGGGCGCACCGTTATTTCGGCGGAAATTGCGATAGAGCGCTATCAAATGAAAGATATCAACGGCAAGCAGCCACCGTCTTATCGCAGCACATTGGGCGCGCCGCATGAACCTAATCCGGTTGTGGTGTATTAGTTTAACAATCCCCCTAGATAAAATTATCTTTGGGGGATTGGCGCTAAAGTTCGCTTCGCGGCATGGCTACTGGCGTATCAGTTAAACCGCCATTGACGCCATAAATCTCGCCGGTGACATAACTGGCCGCTGGTGACGCTAGAAATAGGGCACAGGCCGCGATATCTTCAGGATCTCCCAGCCTATTCATTGGCGTGCGTTCGAGTATCGCTTTCTCAAGATCATCAGTCATAATCGCTTCGAGAGAAGAGGTCAGCGTTGAGCCGACAGCTATTGCATTGACTCGTACCTTAGGTGCAAAATCTTGTGCCAAGTTTAGCGTCATAAAATCCATCGCAGCCTTTGCTACGCCATAACTAATAAAACCCGGTTGCGGAAGCTGCGCTGCCACTGACGAAATATTAATGATGGAACCGCTCTGTGCGGTTTTGGCCATCAATGGTGCGCATAGCACTGCCATCGCATAAGCTGTTGTGGTGTTGAACTGAAAGCAAGCATCAAAGTGCTCCGGATCCGTTTCAAGCGTTGGCTTCATGCCAAGTGAACCGCCAGCATTATTGACGAGTATATCAAGGCGACCAAAATGCTCTATTGCCTTGTCGACTAACGCTGTGCGTTGAGCCGCGTCTGTAATATCACATGGAATCACTAGTGCTTGCCTGCCGCGCTCGCGAACTTGCGCAGCGGTTTGTTCGAGCTCATCAACGGAACGAGCTGTCACAACGACATCTGCCCCCGCATCGGCTAATGCCATGGCAATGGCTGCACCAATGCCGCGGCCAGAACCAGTAACAATGGCAACCTGACCATCTAAGCGAAATCGGTCTAAAATACTGTCCATAAAACTCCCTTGTAATTGTTAAAGCGAAATAATAAAGCAGGATTAGAGAATCGGTTGATCGCCACTGAGCTCATACGGCAGCAGATTAGCGCTATAACGCTATCTCTAACCATTAGCCTACCTTGAGCCAAAAGCCTATACCTCCCTCATAAAGACTAGCGCCGATTTCATGTGTTAATTGCTTAGCGAATCAATATTTAAGGGGCGTTTTACCAATTCCATTAATTGAGTGTTGCCGGACTTTCAGGTTTGGTATTTTGAATGCGGATAGTAATAAGGTTAATCGGTTTCGGGGGGGAGCTTGTTGTGCGAGTTAAGCCAGTCTTTTATCTGTTGGTCAACCGCACTTGGATAGGGAACACCGTCTTCTACGCCCACATAGACCAGGCACATATCTTTATTCTGAATAAACAAGTTTTCATATTTACTTATCCACACACGTAGATGCTGGGCCAGTTGATGCGCTAGTGGTATTGCCTTGTAAATCGTTGGCTGGGCATCGAGATAGGCTAATATCGCCTGATTGTTTTTATATATGCCAGCATCGCTATAGATGCGCATTTGTTGGCATATAAACCTTTCCTCGTCATTCATTTGCCCAGCGACGTGATTGAAAAAAAGCTCAAACTGGCGTGAACGTTTTATGTTAAGCCGGGACTCGATTTTCTCTACCAGCTCATTGCGTCGCTTAGCCTGCGCGATAAATGCGGTAAAGGCATTGTCTTGATGGGTTTTTATATTGGATATTGCATGATAGACCTTTGCTTCTTGATGTGCTTTTTGCCAGATAAGGGTAGCGATAAGCGCAAAGCATACAACAAGAACTGATACTATATAGGGCAATAAACAATGAGACTTAATTGCCTCAACCGGATCGTATCTGGCTATCGCATTAGGTATTGAAAACCCTTTGCCGCGTTCGGTTTTTATGATGCTGTTGTGATCTCCTGATTCTCCAAGGGCGGCACGTGTATCTGATACTAGGCGAGATAGTGACCAGTCACTGACGATGGTTTCTGGCCAAATCGTATTATGCAATTCGTCCTTGCACACCAAGTGTGGGCTGGCTTTGATTAGGAGGGTTAATAGCAATAAACTTTTGTCATGGAGCTCAACTTTCTGTTTGTGTTTAAACAGCTGGTTGCGCCTGCAGTCCAAATAAAATTCGCCAAAGCTATATCCCTTAATATCCACTTTGCTACCTGCTCTTGATCTAAATGAAAATATAACTACATGATATTGCGGTGATTCAAATATATTCCAATTAATTCAATTTTCATTCAAGCGGCATTTAAGCAAAAAGTCAATGCTATTCACTGCAACTTAAAACCAATTTACTTCAAATTGGAATGCAGAAGGAATGATCAAATGGGTAAATTAAATATCAAAGCAAAAGTCATGTATATGCCTGGTCCCTGGGGAGTTAATGAACCAGTTAAAGGAGCAAAAATTAAGATTCTCGATGTGGATATCGGGGGCCGCGATGACATTATTTTTTCTAAAGACACCTCGTCTTTAGGCAAGGTTGCCGGGCTATCAAAAGAGTGGCAAGACCAACGCAAAATTCGGGTATGGCAGCCATTACCATTGCCCGGTAAGTGGATAACAAAAACGATACATGATCCAAGCGACATGATGCTGCTGGAGGTTGATGTTAGAGAAGGAGAAAAGCATATTCGGGCGCCTTTTGTATATTTAGGCAAGGACATCGAGGTGCCAATTATTGTACCCTGGGGTAAAGAGTCTATTCCGGATGCCATCTCTGGCATGATAAGTTCGTTATCGCCGACGATTAGTGTCGATGGTACGCGCTACACCGATGCAATGGAGGCACAAAAAGCAGCACGCAGAAAGTTTGAGGCCAGAGATAAACAAGTGGATATCATCATTACTGGCCCTGAAGCACTGTTGTTTATGCCTTTTGCCGGCAAAAATTTTAGCGGATTAAAGGATTTGGTCGATGACGTTTTGCCGGGCTCAAAGCAGTTCTTTTATTCTAATCCAATTGGTGCGGCAGAACTGTCAGCTATCGCTTTGATTATTTTGGCCTCTGGTGCTGCTGTATCGGGTACGATTTTGGCGGGGTGCGTAGGTTTTTGCCTGATACTGGCACTCTATCTTGGTTACACAGACATAAGTTTGGATGTTGCTCCTGGCACTGGCAATAACCCAATGCCAAGCGTCAAGTTTAGCCTTAAATTACCAGCGTAAGGTTACCCTTTGTCGTTATACGGGCACGTTGTGTGCCCGTTATCGCCACGCCCTGCGCATTTTTCTCTTCGCTCTTCGAGCCTATGGCTTGACCAAGTTCTTATACATCACTGCACCAGCCTCCTTGGTGTCCTTGGGAAAGTGCGCCTGATCAAAGCTATTGATTGCTTGCCAGTTTTCTGCGATATCATCGATTGAGACTTCTGCTAGCGGTGACTGGCCAAAACCATCGCTACGCTGCCAGCGTACTTTGGCGTACCAGCCCGCGCCAACTTCATACAGACTACCGTTTTCTTCGCACGCTTCGTGACATAAATAAGCAGCCAATGGGCTAACCAGTTCTGGTTTTAATTGTTTGCGATATTGATCTGGCATCAAGCCGACCAACATACGTGAATCAAGCATTGGCGCGATGATATTACACTGAATGTTTTTAGTTGCGCCTTCGATGGCTAAGGTACGGGTTAAGCCAAAGAGTCCAGCTTTTGCAGCGCTGTAATTAGCCTGTCCAAAATTGCCATAAAGCCCTGACGCGGATGCGGTAAATAGCACTCTGCCATAACCCTGTTTTCGCATATAAGGCCATGCCGCGCGAGTAACGCGATAGGCGCCATTAACGTGAACATCCTGTACCGATTGCCATTCATCAAGCTCCATTTTATGAAAGCTCTTGTCACGGATGATGCCAGCGTTATTAATGACGATATCCACGCGGCCAAATTCTCTAATAGCTTGCTCTATAATGCGCTCGCCCACTTCGACTGAATCATAGCTAGCGACAGCGATACCACCATCACTGATAATTTGCGCTACCACATCATCGACAGGGGCTGATGTGTCAGCTGTGCCATCGCGGTTTACCCCTAAATCGTTGGCAACCACTTTAGCGCCTAAGGAGGCAAAAAGTTTGGCGTGACTGGCACCAAGGCCCATGCCGGCACCAGTGACTACAACGACTTTGTCGTCAAAGCGCAATGGTGATTGTGTAGAGTCATTCATCGTATTACCTTACTTGTTTGATCGCATCGGCGATCATAATGGTGGGAGCATTGGTGTTGCCTGTGACAATGGTGGGCATAATGGAAGCGCAAACCACCCGTAACCCTTAGGGTCTTCAGAGCGTCGATTGGCTAACACACATCCGGCGGAGCCACCGCCAACGATTATGTAATCAAACTGATTTTTCATCACACTGCCTACTATTGATTGATTGCATCAGGCTATCACTTAGCCTAAAATCACTGAAGTTTATTATTTCTATTGTGAACTATTCACATTGGTGATGACTCGGCGGTAACGTAACAGGAATGAAGAGATGAGACTGGACAAAATTGATCTGAATTTATTTATTGTTTTTGAGGTGATCTACCGAGAGGGCAATTTAACCAAATCAGCTAATGTATTAAACATTACTCAACCAGCGGTAAGTAATGCGTTGGCTCGGCTGCGTAAGACGTTTGATGATCCGTTATTTGAGCGTCAAGCCGATGGTATGAAGCCAACTTCTTATGCCGAGAACTTAATTGGACCAGTACGTGAGGCATTGTGGGTGCTTAATAATGGGGTAATCGATAATACGAGCTTTACCCCGGAAACTGCCAAACGACTCATCAGAATTAGCATGTCGGATTTATCGTCCGCATTGATCTTGCCAAAATTAGTACCTGAGCTAAAGCGCCTTGCCCCTGGCATAGTGCTTGAAGTACAAACGATTAGTCGTGATACCGTTATTGATGAGCTCAGTTCATCAAATCTTGAATTTTGTGTTGAAGCGCCAGTGCTGGTGGATCAGCGCTTGTATCATACCCCGCTAATTGGCGAGCCTTTTGTCTGTGTCGTGCGCAATGGGCATCCTATTATTGGCAAGAAATTCACTCTCGATGACTATCTGTCATTAGAGCATATTCACACCTCTTCAACGCCCACTGGTCCGGGTCATATTGATGCAACCTTGCATAGCCTTGGTCATAAACGGAAAATAAAAACGCGGCTGCAAAATTACCTAATCGCGCCGAAACTGGTCATGGATACTGACATGGCGCTGACGATTCCACGACGTTTAGCTGAGGCTTATGATCTAACCATCCTTGATTTGCCGTTTGAGGTGCAGGATATGGGGCTACATTTATATTGGCATAAAGCCAAAGATTTAGACCCTGGCCACAAGTGGATTAGAGAATTGATTTTGCGCTGTTGTGGTACGACCTAGAGTCAGTAAAACGCCCATCGATCGTTATGCTCGGTGGGCGCTGGTATTAAATATATTTAAAAGTTAGGCGATCTTAAACTTTTGCTGTTTTGTTTTCCCAGTATGGGTCACGCAGACGGCGTTTGTATAGTTTGCCATTGGGATCGCGTGGCAGTTGTTCCAGGTAGTCGATAGTCTTTGGCCATTTCATTTTAGCTAAGCGCTCACCAAGGAATGCCATGATGCTCTCAGAGAACGCGTCATCAGCGACAACACCTTTCACTGGCTGAACAACCGCTTTAATTTCTTCGCCCCAGTCAGCATTTGGAATACCAAAGACACAACAGTCGTCAATTTGTGGATGCAATACCAACACATTTTCAATTTCTGCTGGGTAGATATTGGCGCCGCCACTAATAATCATATCGATTTTGCGGTCGCACAGGAATAAGAAGCCATTTTCGTTAAGGTAACCAACATCACCCGCGGTGAAGTAGTCGCCGTGGCGGTCTTTTTCGGTTTTTGCTTTATCGCCTTTGTACTCAAATCGGCTTATTTCAGGCATTAGCATGTAGATAGTGCCTTTCTCGCCAGTAGGTTGTTCTTCACCGTCATCGTTTAGAATTTTAATATCGGCACCGTACCATGCCTTACCGACAGTACCAGGGTTATCTAGCCACTCTTGTGAATTACAAATCGCGCCACCGCCTTCGGTTGCTGCGTAATACTCATAAACACACGGGCCAAACCAGTCAATGATAGCGTGCTTCACTTCAGGTGGACATGGTGCTGCTGTGTGCATCATATGGCGCATACTGTTTACCTGATAACGAGCGCGCACATCGTCGGATAGTTTTAACAGCCGTACTAATTGTGTTGGTACAACATGTGCGGTGGTGACTTTGTATTTTTCGATGGCGGCAAGCATTGCTTCGCCTTCCCACTTTTCATGCAACACAACCGCATGACCAAGATGAAGTGAATTCGTTGACCAATTCATTACTGCGGTATGATAAAGCGGTGAACCACAATAGTGAACGTTGTCGTTGCCTGCTTGGATACCAAATAATGCGGGGAACATCGTAAAGTTTACCGCAGTGGTGTCTGGGTCAACTTGTGGTACCGCGCGGCGTACCCCTTTCGGGTGGCCTGTGGTGCCAGAGGTATAAAACATTACCATGCCTGTTGCGCGATCTTCTGGCAAGCTGCTTGGTTGGTCTGCAAGTAAGTCACTATAGGGGCGCAGGCCATCTGCCTGACCTAACATAAAGGCTGCATCAAGATTGAAATTAGTGTCTTTTAACGCTGCTTTCGATGCCGTTGCAGTAAGATCATGACAAAAGAAGGCTTTAGCTTCACTATCATTTAAGATGTAAGCTACTTCGGGGCCTGCCAAATGCCAGTTGATTGGTACCAGAAAAAAGCCTGCCTGCGTCACGGCTAGATGAATTGCGATGTATTCAGCGCAGTTTGGTAGCATTGCCGCGACTGTATCCCCTTGCTTAAGACCTAATTGGCGAAGACCATGAACTATTTTATTACATTCGGCGAGTAACTCCCCCCGGCTCCATTCCTTACCATCAGGTGCCGCTAAAGCTAGTTGCTCGGGATTGTGTTGTGCAAACTTCCAAAAACCTAGTGTCTTCATAATCTTCTCAATGTTATTAAGCGGCTACCAATTTCACAAAATCGCTAGCTGCTTTCATGGTCTAAATGAATGATAGTGAGGCTAATAATTACTGTTGTTTCACTATCAATTCGTTGATTTATTAGCTGTTGTGACTCTTTCTAATTAGCTGATAAATGCAATGACTATCTCTTTATTAGTTTCTTTGATAAGTCATCTATTTTCTTACCGTATGGCGGTAACAGTCCGGCCAATTTAGGTAGATTCAAGATGCCTTGCTTAAAGACTGATTTGCCATGGCTAAAGGTTTTAAAGCCTTCCCGCCCGTGATAATGCCCCATGCCACTGGCTCCAACGCCGCCAAATGGCAAATCGTCACAAGCAAAGTGCATCGCCAAGTCGTTAACTGTCATTGCGCCAGCAAGGGTATTTTTTATAATTTTGTCTTGCTCGGCTTGGTCATTACCAAAGTAATACAGCGCCAATGGATTAGGTTTGCCGTTAATGTAATCAATGCAGTCATCCAGCGCGTCATAAGTGCGTACGCACAGTACTGGCCCAAATAGTTCTTCCTGCATCACCAACATATCGTCGGTTGGATTAATCACTAAGTGCAGTGGGATTTTATGTTTGCTTCTGTCGTTCCAATCAGCTTGGGTTGGATCGAGTGAAATAACCTGTGCGCCTTTTGCAATCGCATCGTCAAGGTAGCTTTTAACCCGATCAAAGTTTCCTTCGTTAATTAGCGATACAAAATCTGGGTTATCGACAAAGCTTGGAAAATGAGTTGCTGCAACTGATTTACACTGCTCGATAAAGGTGTCGAGTTTAGCCGTCGGTACAAAACAATAATCAGGGCTAATACACACCTGGCCACCATTCATGGCCTTAGTAGCAACAAGTTTGTCTACCGCATCTTCAAGCTTGTAACCATCGGAAATAATCACCGGTGACTTACCGCCAAGCTCTAAGGTTACTGGGGTGAGGTTCTGTGCTGCGGCTTGCATCACCATCTTTCCGATGTGGCCTGCACCAGTAAAAATGAGATGACCAAAGGGTAATTTGCTAAAGGCAATGCCAGTTTCAACGCCGCCGGTAACAATAACCACCTCATCTTCGTTAAAGTATTGTTTAAACAGGTTCTTCATTAGCTCACCCGTATGTGGTGTGAACTCAGAGGTTTTAATCATTGCGCGATTACCAGCGCCAAGAATGTCCGCTAATGGGCTAAAAATCATATTTACCGGGACATTCCAAGGCGTCATCACTCCAACAATGCCTTTAGGCTGGTAGTGAATCGTGCTGCTGCCACCAAGTAATCCAGCGGGGAACATCGCTTGACGCTTCTCTGCTTTCATCCACTTTTTAAGGTTTTTCTTAACAAACTTAAGGTTTTGCAGCGAAATGAATAAATCGGTAAAGCGCGTTACGTGCTTTGAACGACAGCCGAAATCTTTTTCAACGGCTTCACAAATTTTGTCTTGATGGGTGACTATCAAGTCGATACAGCGATCGAGTCGGTCGAGGCGAGTTGATAGGCTAGGGTAAGTCTCGTTAGCAAAAGCTTGACGCTGTGCATCAAGCATGGCATTTAACTGTGTTTCGCTCACGTCTTGATTGTTGTCTGCTAACGGTGTGGCTGCAACAGCTGGTGTCGGGGTAGCAACAGTAGACATCCTTGAAAACCTCTCTATGTTTGAGCTGCCGCTAAGCTAGCGGCGGCCCCTTAATTATATACGGTGGCTGATGTTCGATAATTCAGCAATTTCTTAAGGCTAACCTGTCGGCTACTATTTTCGAACTTTATTTTTTGAATGGAGAACTATTCATATTGCTTATAATGTAATAGGCGTTATTTTAGTGAGTTAAAGCCCTTATCTTTAAGTTGCTGCTTAAGAAATTCTGAAAAAACTCGCACCTTAGGAGAGATATGTTTTCGTTGTGGATAAACTAATGATATCGGCAGCTCCTCGATTTTATAATTTGGTAGCAATACCTCTAATTGGCCATTTTCAATTTCCTGATAGATGGCGTAATTAGGCAGCATGGCAAGCCCACCGCCATTTAACACAGCCTCGCGTGTTGCTGCCGCATCATTGGAGGAAAAGCGGCTATTGATGCTACAGGTGTATTCACGGTTACCCTTGTATAGATTAAGGGAAACATAAGGCGGGCGATTAGGGGCCAGCCAACGAATATAACTGTGACTTTCTAGCTCTGATGGATGCTGTGGTCGGCCAAATTTATTAAGATACTGTGGCGAGGCGCAAAGAACGAATCTGGCAGTAAACAGTTCCACAGCAACTAGGCTTGAGTCGGCTAATGCTCCCATTCTTAATGACAAGTCATAACCCTTACCGATAAGATCTTCAAGTTGCTGGGAGTAGTGTAGTTCGACACTGACTTCTGGGTATTGCCGTTGAAAGTCAGGAATTAACGGCGCAATAACGGTATTACCAAATAAAGGCGATGCGCTTATTCTCAGCGTGCCTTGCGGTGCTTTGCGATAAAGTGTGAGCTCATCTTTTGCCAATTCAAGCTCTTGCTTAATTTGCTTGCAGCGTCGATAGAGTGCCTGGCCTTCCTCGGTCACATTGAGCTTGCGGGTTGAGCGCTGAATGAGTCTTACCCCAAATTCTTTTTCAAGTTCGGTGACTTTCTTACTCACTGATGATTTTGCGATACCTAGCTGCTCTGCCGCTTTAGAAAAGCTGCCAGCTTCTAGTACACGGGCAAATACCATCATGTTTTGTAGTTCGTGCATATCTAGTCCTATACTCAAAATTAGCGTTCATTGTTCGCTATAGGAAACAATGTATTCACATTTAGCATGTTTATCGATATTTTTGAAGTGATATATTGGGTACAACGAGAGCATTCCCGATAGCGGCATGCGCCAACAAACTCATAAGAGGTCTAAAAAGTATGTCTAGTATGTCAGTTACTCAAGCACTCATGACGCGAAAGTCAGTACGTGTTTATGAAGACAAGCCCGTGCCACAACCACTATTGCAAGAAATCCTTGAATTAGCTGGACGCTCAGCTTCTGGTGGTAACGTACAACCATGGAAAGTCGATGTGCTAACCGGTGACGCACTTAATAGCATGGCGCAATCGGTGCAAGGGTTTATTCAGCAAAGTGGCGGCAAGTCAGAGCCCGAATTTCCGACTTACCCTAGTAAGCTAGCCGACCCTTATCATAGCCGCCGGGGTGACTGTGGTGAGTTGATGTATGACGCACTAGGGATCGCTCGTGAAGATAAAATGAATCGTATTATGCAAACGATGAAGAACTATAATTTCTTTGGTGCGCCCGTAGGAATCATTTTAAGCATGGATCGCGATATGGGGCAGCCGCAGTGCCTTGATATCGGTATCTACATGCAAAGTATCATGCTGTTAGCTAAAGAGCGTGGTTTAGATACCTGCCCACAAGTGAGCTGGACAGTATTCCCACAGCCAGTGCGAGAAGCGCTTGGCTTGGGTGATGATAAGAAAATTATGGCGGGCATCTGCCTTGGCTACAAAGCTGAGGGCGAAGCGGTTAATGAAATTAGCCAGGAGCGTGCTGCACTGGAAGATTATATTTCGTTTCATGGCTTCTAGTGATACCAATCCGATTAAGTAGCTTCCCACTCAGTGGGAACAAACTTAGTCAGATTGGTATTAACTAATAAAACAACCTAAAAGGAGAGTAGGGCGAATAGCCCCACTCTCCTTTTTTATTGCCTTTTGATAAGCAACCAACATCAAATCAAAGGCACAAAAAAGCCGACGTTGAGTCGGCTTTTAACAGTTAAATCGCGATGAGAGCTTAGAATGCGTATTTAACGTTGAGCGATAGGTTATCGCGGTCAAAGTTACTGCTTGATTTTACAACGTTTGTTGCGTCAAAGTCGCCAATGTATGCCGCATAGTTAATACCAACCTGAACACCTGTGCGTGGGTGCGTGAACAGAGCACTTAGTCCTGCGCGTTGGTCACCTTCAGCAGCGCTACCACTTAAACCACCCGTTAGCGTACGACCGCTAATTTGGTTTTGGTAGTTAACCGTGATGCCAAGATCCCAGTTCTCAGTAATACCCGGGTAACCAAAGTTTGCGCTTGTTGCTAGTGCAAAGCCGTGGTTAGTCCATAGAGGTGTGTTAGTACCTGGAACAAAGGCAACGGGAATATCCTTAATACCACGTATGTCGATGTCTCTGATATCAACGTAAGAGATTTCAGTAGTCACTGTGATGTTATCGGCAATCGCTGAACGACCAAAGTTGGTGATCGCATTGACGCTTGTTTGTAATACGGTGCTGGTAGAAGGTGAGCCCAATCCATTACCAAGAATTACTGGCGCGCCATCTTTATAGGTTACTTCACCGGCGAACGAGTTCATGCCTGTTGTTGTAGTGAACGTTGCACCAACTAACTCAACTTTTTCAGCGTAACGGATCTGGTAGTTACTGCCAATGAAGTATGGAGCACCAGAACCTGGATTGATATCAGGTAGTGGAATACGATCGCCATACTCTAAGTAGAATAAACCAAATTCAGTATTCTCGCTGAGACGGTAACGAGCACCAACACCCCATTGATCATTATCACCTGGTTCAATATCTTCGCCACGCAGACCAAAGCCACAGCCACCTGGCGCCAGCGGGTGAGGCGCTACACAAAATGCCCCTTTACCCGTGGTTTCACCTGTGCTCCAGAATGTACCAGGCTCCGGCACTGTCGTTTCATGCCAGTTAAATTGATAATGCGCCAATAGTGAAAAATCAGGCGTGATTTCTAACTGCATTGAGATTTGATCTTCAGGCAGCAGGATGTCCTTAATTTCAGCGCCAGGCGTAGTTGCCTTAATTGCATCTGATGGACCTTGAGCCAGTGAAATTGACGGGAAGAATAAACCTTCGCCCCAAGCAACCACATGCTTACCTAAACGGATATCAGCATAACCTGATTCGCCAAAAGAAAACGAGGTATAAACGTAAAAATCTAATAGGCGAGCGTAACCACCATGATATTTTTCAGCTTCAGCACTAAATTCATCACCTTGATAAACATCGTCATAGAAGCCAGTTGCTGACATCACTAAACCATAGTTATCTTTACGGTAATGAGTTTCAAGCAATAGTGAAACACCGTTAGCAATTAAATCATTCTTTTCAAAGTTAAAGTTACCGCTGCTTGCCAATTCCGGCGCAGCATCTTCAAGGCGTATACCTAATGAGTAGTTAACTGTCGCTTTCCAATCAAATGAGGCGCCATTGTCAAACTCGATAGTCTCACCGGCCAAGGCCTGACCTGATAGGCAAGCTGTCATCACAGCAGCGGCAAGAGCGTTTGTTTTAAAGTTTTTCATATTATTATCCCTTCCATTGCCTAATTAGTGGCTTAATCTACGTAATGCTGCAGGTGTAAAGTTTTCTTTCGAAAGCTTCTGGCCGTTTAATAGCGGGCCTTTCTTACGCTCTTGGAACATGTTGTAACCGACATAACCACCTGTGGTCAGGTCATGATAGAAACTTGTTCCAGCTTCCCAAGAGTTAGCATCAAATGCGTAGTAATAGTTAATGAAAGCGTGTTGTACCAATGTGCCACGAGTATCGTAGTAATCAGCCATTACACCGTGCCAAGTATCTTCATCGATATACATGGTACGAATACCGTAACGATGACGATAGCTGTCTTTTAATTTACCTTCTAATACCCAAACACGACGTAGCTCGTAGCGTAGGTAATCAGGATTCGCGTGACCAACAGCCAGTAGATCATCATATTTCACATCAGCGCCATGCACTTTGTATGAGTTAGCAGGGATATAAATCTCTTTTTTGCCTTTTAAAGACCATTCAAAGCGTTCTGGTGAACCATTCATTAGACGGTCTGAATCAATGGTTAACTTACCTGAAGTACCACCGATTGGCGTATCAAAACCATATTCTGGTAACTGACGTACACGACGTGTACCCGGGTTATAAGCCCATGCTAGACGTGTACCACGTGCAAAGTTAACTGGCTCCGAAGTTACCGTTGCTGAGCCTTTTTTACGGGCTGGCAATAGTGTTGTACCTTGGCTGTAAGCCATCACACCTTCCATAGGCTTGCCTACTTCGTCAGGGTGGTTAGTTACGTTTAAACCTACATTAGTTAAACGACCCCAGGATACTTTACCCGATGAGTTCACATCGGCGACATCACGTAGTGTGCTGTAAGTATAAGCACGGTATGGGAAGTTATGGTTAGCAAGAACCTGTAGTGCTTGTGTTTCATCTGGGATTGGGAAAGGTACGCCACCTTTGTAACCGGTAAAGCCAAAGCCATCGTCGATTAGCTCAGATTCAACCGCGTTCTTTTTAACAACGTTACAAATTTCATCTGGGTAACGGAAGTCGCGACGACCTTGGTAAACAGGGATTTTGTAAGTGTTAGGGTAGCGTTCAAACATGGCTTGCTGGCCAGCAGTTAGATTGCTTGCATACTCTTTGTAATTCTTACCATCAATCGTCAGAATTGGTTTGTCAGATGCGTAAGGATCAACAGGGTGTTGGCCAACGTTAGGGGTGTACTCAATGCCTTCAGGAATGCCTAGCCATTTACCAGAATACGCGGGAATTGTTCCAGCTTCGTTTCCAGCAGCGACTGCGCCCATACAAGTTAATTCGCCACCTAATTTGGCCGCGTCTTCAACTGAAACTTTGGCGAAAACCGCTGCACTGTTACCGACAAGTAGTGCTGCAACCAAAGGTTTTAGTAATTTGGTACTATTCATCCTTTTCTCCTTAACCGACATTTTCGTTCGCTGATGGAGTTATCATCGAATCAATGCCTTTGTATCTGTTATTTTTTGATGTAGCTCAATATTTATTCAAACGCGCAAGCATGAAATCGTCTATAAGGACTAGTCAGGTTGGTACAGTGCTAAGTTGACTCGCACTGTAGGGAGCAAAGCACAGGTTTATGGTGTGGTTGCTATAAATATGAAATTGAATAAAAGGGCGTGAAGTTGGCTATGGGCGTGCAAAGAACGCTAAGTGGTAAAAGTCGTGGCGATGAAAAACTGCATGAGCTTATACTGGAATGGTCTTAAAATTGTAGACATCATTTGTTACTAATTCATATGATTGTCTTCATAATATGGTTCTACATGTATCGATGTGTCGAGCACATTGAATTTTTCTGCGATGAGTGACTCTACCGCCGTGGCAATATCGTGTGAATCGTTAGTCGACAGGTTAGGGTCAACAGAAATAACTAAATCAATCGACTTATCACTCCCTATCCAACGCGATCTTATGCGGCTGACCTTGCGCACGCCATCAACCTTTTCTACTGAGTGAGCTAGTAATTCAGGTTCAATAGCGAATTGATCGACAAGTATGGGTAAGGCTCGCTTAATAAGGCCGTAAGCGAGATAAAGTATAATTCCCGAGACGGCCAACGCACATATTTTATCTAGCCATAAATACCCCATGGCAGATAACTGCCACCCGATAATAACAACAACGGTTGTTAGCACGTCTGAAAATGTATGAGTTGAATCGGCAAGTAAAATGTCTGATTTTAGCCGGTGTGCCCACATGCGCTGCCAGCTTGCCAGTGCGATATTAAGCACTAGCACACCTATCATCACACCAAGAGTCCACGGCGAATTAGCAATGACGGTCTCATCCCGAACAATGGCGTACTTAGCCAGCTCAAATGCGAGCACAACCAGTAATGATGCGAGAAAGAAAACGGCTAAAGTTTCGAATTTACGATGGCCATAAGGGTGTTCACGATCTGGTGGGGAGCTAGACAGCCTAACAATAACCAGGGCAACAATATTATTAGCAACATCAGTGAGCGAATGAATTGCATCCCCCATAATTCCAAGAGAACCGGTTACTAAGCCAACAACCAGCTTGGCGATAAACACAACAATGTTTACAGAACCTTCAACTAAGATTATTCGCTGAACGTCTTTATCTCTTTGAGGAGTATCCACATCAATCCTATTTAGTGAAACCGTCTAACATTTTCTAGCAACTAAAACTAATGAGTTAGATAGATTGGCTATGCGTCTGGGAGCCTTTCATCTAAAGTTTTTAGTGAGCGCAAAAACAGCCCCACGCCACCAATGGCTAAAACCAGTATTACAATTAAATCAAAAGATGTCATGGTTTTGAAGCTGAATCGGATCGATGATATCACGCCAATGGCTTTATAGATTATCAAATCAATAAACAGCTAAAAGTGCGTCTTAAGGGGGTTAACCTGCTCAATAATAAATATAGCGTCTATAAAAGGCGCCACCATGGATTGTTTACTGAAACTGACGTGTTCCAACATCAGGCGCGGGATAACGAATATGCAGCTAAGTATTCACTGATATTAACGGGGCAGTTTTAGGCGGGAAAATAAAAAAGGAACACCGATTGTGTGTTCCTTTTAATTGCCTAGTCACTTGGGTTATTTTTTAGTGACTTTGTCTTTTTTTGACTCGGCTTTAATTGGTGCATTAAACGCTTTACTAAAGAACAAACTATTGGCTAACAGCTTGGCACTGCCAAGCCAGTATCCACGAAATGCCAGCACGTCTGCGCTGGCGATTACGCGGCCTTTTTTAACATTATGCGCAAT
>CAKZQF010000197.1 GCA_937139475.1 uncultured Gammaproteobacteria bacterium
TATTGCTCCTCCAATATAGTATCCCAATGATTAGCACAGCCTGGCTGGCTATCTGCTGCCTGTAGCGATACGCCTTGCATTATTGCAAGCTTATAAAGAGGTGAAGCGGTTAAAATCAATTTTGAAAGAGATATTTAAGTAACTGCTAATACGGTTGTATTTTTCTATGCATAAAAAAAGCGAACCAGTATTTAACATACTTGGTTCGCCTTTACTGAGTAACCACTATTCTTAGAATAAACGAATAGTGAGTTCGCAATCAAAGCTACTGAGCTTCTACTGCTTCAAAACTATGAGTTATTTTAACACTTTGCTCTAACATCAGCGCAACTGAGCAGTACTTTTCTGCTGATAACGCGACTGCGCGTTCTAAATGTTTTTCTTTAATCGCCACACCGGTCGCAACAAAGTGCAAATGGATATTAGTAAAATAGCGAGGCGCTTCTTCACGGCGTTCGGCAGTTAATTCAACCCGGACATCTTGTACATTTTGACGAGCTTTCTTAAGGATACTGACAACATCAACTGAACTGCAACCACCTACCGACATCAAGACCATTTCCATCGGGCTTGGCGCTTTTGAGTCTTGACTGTTGCCATCCATAATGATGCTATGCCCCGAGCCTGATTCACCTATAAACGTTTCGTTTTCGACCCATTTTACTACTGCTTTCATGCTATATATTACCTTTAGTTATACCTTAGAGGCACGATAACATAAAGCGAATGCCACATGAAAAAAATTCCTTAACTATTAAATAAATCCCTTTTTACACAGGTCATTTTATAAACAAATGCTAGCCAAAGCACAAACATGATGTATAATGTATTGCTGAATTTATCTAACAAGGAGGAGATATCATGAATTTTCACTCAAAACGATTACTGGCACTTGTGCCTGTTTTGTTGCTGACAAGTGTTGCCTCTACCTCTTTTTCAGAAAATGATTCATTTATTGAAAGCTGCCAACAATCGATAGAAACAGGTGATAATAGCGTATCTTGTCGTTTTGTTGTGGATTCACTAAGTTGGTATGATTGGTTAGCCGGCAGTTCATCGACTCAGTTTCATTTCATCGACTTATTGGAATTAATCTCGTCTAACGATGGGCAATAGGCCAAGTTAAGCTTGATATAAAGCTAATAGCTCATTCACTTTCAAACGCTTGCCAGCTTTCTGGCTGATCGTTCTTTTGACTTGAAGAATCTCCAGCGAAGCCTTTTTATACAACTCCCTAGTCAACTCCAAGTCATGATTACTAATAATAACAGGAATAGAGCGTTCAGCTCCCTGTTCAGCAAGTGTTGCTAGGTCTTGTTGATCATTAAGCTTAAATCCGTGTCCAGAGTAACTGGTAAAACTTGCTGTGGGTGATAACGGCGCATACGGTGGATCGCAGTAAATCACATCCCCTACCATCGACTCCTTAAACGTTTCTCGATAGCACTGACAGGTAAATTTTGCTTTTTGCGCTTTTTCAGCAAACGCCCATAACTCTTTCTCAGGGAAATAAGGTTTTTTATAACGGCCAAAAGGAACGTTGTAGCCACCTTTAAGGTTATAGCGGCATAAGCCATTATAACCATGACGGTTCATATATAAGAAAAATAAAGAGCGCTCAAATATATCATCACTTGCATTGAACTTCGCTCTAATATCATAGTAGCGATCTTTATCATTGAATTCACTAGAGAAAAGCTTTTGGCTTTCTTTGATGTAATCGTCAGGGTTCTGTTGCACAAGTTTGTATAGATTAATCAGATCCTGATTTACATCGTTGAGTAAATACTCATCATAGTCAGTATTTAGGAAAACCGAGCCGGCACCAACAAATGGCTCAACCAAGCGCTTCCCTTGCGGTAACACTTGCTTAATATTTTCGATAAGGCTGTACTTACCGCCCGCCCATTTTAAAAATGCCCGTTGCTTAATCATGATTTAATTATTATCTGTCTTTGTAGATGCAAACACATCGAGTTCTCGATGAATCGACGCATATGGTTTTGACCAAGGTAAAAATCCAGACACGTGCTCAGGCAATGCTAATAAAGCTTTATCTGCTGCCGCTTTGGTTTCGAAACTTCCATAGAGTATCACATACCAAGGGTTACCGTTACGAATTGTTTTATATTGGTAAATTTGGGAATATGAGCTGAACTGTGAGTAAATATTTTCAAAAGTAGTTCGCTCTGCGTAGCCACCAAGCATTAAAGTATAATTAGTCTTAGGCATGGCTAACAAAAGCTCAGCATCGTAGGTTTCTTTGTGAGAGGGCTTTGGAACCGCGATATCATTCATAGTTGATTCCTCTGCGGCCGTAACCACATTTAATCGCTCAGTTGCAATCGGGCGACTAGGAACTATTTCCTGCTCAACACTATGCGCTGGCGCTATTACCTTAGTTTTTTCGCTAGCATGCTCCACCAAACCAATTTCTTTCTTTTCGCTAATCACTTCGTTAGCCGTTTCAGCCAAGTTAGACTGTTTAGAATCGGTATTTTCTGCGTTTGTAATGGGTTTATCCGGCAGCTCACTCCGCTCTGGAGAGGGATTAGTAATATAGGCACTAAGCGCCAATGAGATAACCAATACAAACAAGATGATTGTTAGACTAATCAGTAGTTGCTTATTTGATTTACTATTACCGGTATCAGTTTGAGCGTAAATAAGTTGCTTTGGCAGTAGATGCTCATCCTGAACGCTTTTTAAAAACCGCTTTATCTTCCCTTCAGGCCACTGAACGTGAACGGCTTTCATAAAGGCAAAAGCATCTTTCCTAGATAAAGGCTTTAAATGAAATTCCGCTACTAGGCTTTGCTCTTTTTTATCTAATGCTTTAAAAAGTGGCATCGCCCATCGTGTTTCTCCAACGAGAACAACACTAAAGTTTGCACCACAGGGGCGTAAGCGAGAAAAGTCATGCACGGCATGCCATAACATCGCTATATCTGCTTGCGGTAATTCTGATGCATTATCAACAATAATGAGGATTGACTGCTTATAACAACTTATTCGCTGGCGTACAGCTGCCAACAGGGGGAGTTCAAGGTCTAATAATTCATCACCAGCTAATTCACACATCAGCTGTTGCTTGATTTGGCCAGGATTAGCATTAACTCGGTAAGACAGTCGTATACTATAATGGGCGCTCTGCTCTGATAGCATGTTGGTTAAATAGCTTTTACCAACGCCACTCTCGCCATGTAAAAAACACAGCCGGCTTTGACAATCAACAGTAAGCTGTAGCCTAGACAGCAGCTGAACTTGCTGCTCTATTTGAACATCCATTACCGACATGTTGACTCACTGAATTAAACAAATAGTTGGTGGAACTTGCTATACAGACGCTATAGCAGTTCTTAACACCTGTTCATCAACATTAGAAACAAGCTTTGCGCGCCCAATATCAGTAGGCAATACAAACCGTAATTGTCCTGCTAACACTTTTTTGTCTACCGCCATGTGCTGCATAAATGCCGCAAAAGTCATATCGTTAGGTTTCGTAATAGGAAGGTTATACTGAACAAAAATATTGCTAATTGAGGTTACCTGCTCAGCGGTAATAAGGTTCAGTTGCTGCGCTGTTTTTGCCGCAATCACAGTACCTGCTGCAACAGCCTCACCATGCAACCAATTACCGTAGCCTTGCTCCGACTCAATCGCGTGACCAAAGGTATGTCCAAGGTTCAATAAAGCGCGAACACCATTTTCACGCTCATCTTGCGCAACGACATCGGCTTTAACTTCACAACATCTAGCAATCATGTGAATTAAAGCACTAGGATCTAGTGCGGTCACTGCGCAATGATTATTTTCAAGCCAACTAAAGAAGTCTTGGTCCCAAATAATGCCGTACTTAATGACTTCAGCCATGCCAGCTGCAAACTCATTAGCAGGTAACGTACTAAGGCAATCAATATCAATAAACACGGCATTTGGCTGATAAAAAGCCCCAATCATGTTTTTACCTAAAGGATGATTGACTGCTGTTTTACCGCCTACGCTAGAATCTACTTGAGACAACAAGGTAGTTGGAATCTGAATAAAATCGACCCCTCGCTGATAACAGGCAGCTGCAAAGCCAGCCATATCACCGACAACGCCGCCACCTAGGGCCACAATACAGGTATCGCGACCATGCTTCGCTTCTAGTAAAGCGGTAAACACCTCATTAAGCGTCTCGAGGTTTTTATATTGCTCTCCATCTGCAAGGATAACGCTATCAACAACTTTACCAGCAGATGTTAAAGAGCTGGAAACTTTTTCCAAATACAGTTCGGCCACCGTAGTATTGGTGACTAGCATGACCTTTTTCGCACTAATATGCTGCGAAAGTAAGGCGTCATTAGTTAGTAAGTTCTGTCCAATATAAATCGGGTAACTACGTTCACCTAGCTGTACTTGAATTTGTTTCATGAAATTAAAAACCTAATTTATCGATAATTTCTTTGGCAACCAATTTAGCGCTTTGGTCATCAGTACGTACGGTAAGATCAGCTATCTCTTCGTATAGCGGATTACGGAACTCTGCCAGGTCTTCAAGTACTTGGCGTGGGTTTTCCGTTTGCAGTAAAGGACGACGCTTATCACGTTGAGTACGAGCCAATTGCTTGTCAATCGTTGTTTCTAAGTAAACAACAAAACCGCGAGCAGAAAGTTTGTTACGTACTTCTTTTGAAATAATTGAACCACCACCAGTGGCAAGTACAACACCTTGCTTCTCGGTTAAGTCTTCAATAACAGATGCTTCACGTTTTCTAAAACCATCTTCACCTTCCACGTCAAAAACCCACGCAATCTCAGCACCTGTACGGCGTTCAATTTCGCTATCCGAGTCAAAAAACTCTAGATGTAATTGCTGTGCAATTTGACGTCCAATAGTGCTTTTTCCAGCGCCCATCGGTCCTACAATGTAAATATTTCGTTTTTCAGCCATTATCACTACGTTCTATATAATCAAGCTCTGGTAGGAGTCCTACCTCGGACCTTGCTTTTTAGATTTCGCCCCGCCGCAGCTAATAAAATGAGCATACTCATTAGACACTGTAATTAACGGTATAAATGACGAAAATCTACTTCAAGGCAAATTTAGCGGAGCATTATCTCAATAACCAAGTGGTAAAGGCAAGTACTCAGGGGATTAGTTTTGATATTGCGGCAAAAGAAAAGCCATTACAGTAATTAGCTGTAATGGCTCGACGCGGCTAAGCCACTGAAATATAGTTACTTGAGGTTATTTATCTAGCACTATTAATAATTCTTGGCGTTACGAAAATAAGTAACTCACGGCGCTCAGTAAACTCTTTTTGGGTTCTAAACATCCAACCTAACAGTGGAACATCGCCAAGTACAGGCACCTTAGTCACAGCATTGATAAGTTGCTGTTGGTAAATACCACCTAATACTATAGTTTCACCGTTATCAACCAGCACTTGAGTTCCGATCTTCTGAGTATCAATCGCAACCGCTTCACCAATGGCTGTTTTCACCGTATCACCACGCGTATCCTGCGTGATAACCAAATCTAAAATAACACGATTATCAGGTGTTATTTGAGGGGTAACCCGCAGCGATAATACGGCCGGCTTAAACGTTACTGTTGTAGCACCGCTTGAGGCTGCAGAAACATAAGGAATTTCTGTACCCTGTTCGATATAGGCTGGTTTTTGATTTGCCGTAGTAATACTCGGACGGGCAATTATTTCGCCTTTATTCTCACGTTCCAATGCGGAGAGTTCTAGGTCCAAAATTGTTCCGTTTGCTAACTTTGCAACTTGAAACGCGATAGTCCCTGCAGACTCTGAAACAGGAAGATTTACATTTAAGCGATCATTTAAGCTCGGGACAACACCGCCTGATGCACTATCTGCCCCTATAATGCTACCGCTTGTGGCACCGTCACTTATCGTATCAGTGATACCCCAGCGAATCCCAAACTCTTCATTAACGTTATCCGTTACCGTCACGATACGCGCTTCAATCACAACTTGCTTAACGGCTATATCAAGTATTTCAATAAGGCGGCGAACATCTTCTAATTTTTTGGCAGTATCTTGCACTAGTAGCGTATTCGTGCGCTCATCAACCGCTACGGTCCCGCGTTCAGATAGCAGCGAACTTTCGCCAGCATCAAGCAAGGTAGCAATCTGAGAGGCTTTTGCATAATTGATCTGGATATATTCAGAATACAAGGGTACGAGCTCTTCGACCTCTTTATCTGCTTTTAATTCAGACGCTTCGCGTTGTGATAATTCATCTGCAGGAGCAATCAGTAATATATTCCCTTCGATACGCTTACCAAGTCCTTTGAGCTTCAAGATCATATCCAAAGCTTGATCCCATGGCACATCTTCTAAACGCAATGTTATCTCACCATCAACGCTGTCGCCGGTCACGAGATTGAATTGGTTATAGTCAGCAATGATCTGTAATGCCGTTCTCACTTCAACTTTTTGAAAGTTTAGCGACATTCTTTTACCAGAGAAGACTTTCTTTTTCTTAGCCTCTGGTCGAACGCTTTTCTTGAGCGGCGCTTTTACCGTAAGAATAAATTCCTCACCGCGTTGGGTATGCTCAAACTCAAATGCTTTCATCATTTCAACAACAACGCGAACGCCATCTTAATCGCGGAAGGTTTCGAAACTACGCACAGGCGTTGCAAAGTCCATTACATCCATGGTGTAAAGGTCTTCTTCATCAATTGCTGCACCAGCAATTTTTAACTCTAGGCGATTCGCATTTTGGATTACATCAACAACAAGCGAACTGTCTTGAAGTAATAGACTTAACTCCCCTTGCTGTTTTTCATTTAATTTAAAATCAATCAGAGCAATTGAACTGCGAACCTGTTGCTCGGTATTTTCGGTGCCAGTGGCAGCAGTGTCAGGGGTTCCAAGAGTAACAGTGTAAATATTATCGTTTGCGCTAGAGTGATAATCGACCTTATCTTTTAGAGCGATAGCGAGACGAAGGTTCTCCCCAATATTGGTGGAAAGTATTGATTTTAGGCCGACGGCATTTTCAGGTAAAGAGGTTAAATTAAGCTCACTACTCGCCATAGAAAAGTCAATCACCAATTCAGCAGGGTCAGAGTTAAGGCTGTCACTTGCAGCAATAATATTCTCTGCAAAGATAAACTCCAACTGTACTTGTTTATTCGACAGGTCATTATACCTTACATCGATTAATTCAGACGCCCACGCCATCGATGGCATTATTAATAACAGCACCATACACTGCTTTATTATTGCTCTTACTGCCACTTTGTTTCTCCTTGGCATAAAAATAACACAATTGACCCTGCCAGCCCTTTTTATATAAAACGGCAAACTTATCAATTAATTATAAATCATTATTAAGTGCAATAGAGTTATTTCGCTCCACCCAACACCCTGAACCATCCGGTACAACTTCTACAATTTCAATCTGCTGCTCAGTCACTTGCATTATTTTGCCATGAAATAAGCCAATGTAGTGACCTTTTTTTACTTTATGCACGTCACCATCAATTGTTTGTACTAATGCCCATAAGGCATTGCTATCACCTAACGAACCACGCATCACCAAATTATCTATGGCATAAGCCTCTAAAACAGACTTCGTTCGACCTAATTCCGGTTGTAAACAGTCGCGTGACTGACTAATTACATCCTGTGTTAATTCCTGTGAAGGAGCAACGAATGGACTACGCAAAAAACCGGCACTATATTCAAAATGCTTAAAAGGTGCTGGTTCCGGCATCGCTTCAATCGCTATTCCTTTGCTCAGCTTTACCTTTGCAACAAATTGCTCAGTATCTGAAATATCGTTTTCACATCCTTGCAGAGTCAACAATAAAGTTAATAAAAAGCATACTTTCTTCATTATTTCCCCTTATAGCGATAGGTTTTAGCAACTAGATTAAAAGATAATTCTTCACCAGTTCCTTTGTTGATATTAAATTCAT
Organism: uncultured Gammaproteobacteria bacterium; assembly: GCA_937139475.1. Taxonomy (GTDB): domain Bacteria; phylum Pseudomonadota; class Gammaproteobacteria; order Enterobacterales; family Psychrobiaceae; genus Psychrobium. Next base: position 7,946 of record CAKZQF010000197.1, read on the forward strand.
GCAAACTAACTATTCTTGGGAGGTTTGCGACATCACTAACAAACTTTCCAAATTGATGGTAGCTACCACTCACATCAATATACAAAGGTAATTCAGTATAAAACTCTTTTTCAACCTCATTACCCCAACGAATTGAGCTTATCTTTAGTCCGGCAGCAGTAGCAATAAAGGTAATATCATCAAGTAAGCCAGGTGTTTCATGGGTTGCAGGAAGCTTTTTTAACATCTGTGCCAATTGCACTTCCATTTGCACCATTTGCTCTTGATAGGCCTTCAAGTTATACGCTAGCCTAAACTTGTTTTCATACTCATAACGCAGCTTCGTCTCTGCCTTTTCTTTTGTTTCAAGCGTAATGAGCTGATCACTAATAACCAAATAATGACCTAACCACAAAGTGACAGAGAAGACGATTGCAAAAGCAATTATTTTTAAACTTAGCGGCCAAGAGCCTGATGACTCAAGATCTAGGTCTGCATCTTTAATTTCAGAGAAATCGAACGCCATACTACTGTTCACCCCGCTTCAATGCAGTATTAATATCTACACGTAATGAAAAACTATTTAGCTGTCTCACTTCATCATTTTTCGCATTAATATGCTGAACCAATGGATTCTTTAGCCACTGGGAGTTTTCAATATTACGTAACATATTAGCTAAATGGTTATTAGACTCTGCCAACCCTTTAAATGAGATGGTCTCACCATGACGTTCGACGCTACTTAAGTAAACACCGGGGGCAATGACAGAAGCAATGCTATCAAGCAGATGGGTAGAAAGGTTACGCGTGTTTTGTAAGCGCTCAATAAGATTCATGCGCTTCTTTAAATTCTCTTTGGCCTGTCGAAGCTGTTTTATTTCTTTTATTTTATGGTCAACGATGACTATTTCATTTTTAATGTATTGGTTTTTCTTTTCCTGCAACGCGATTGAGTTATCAATTAGCGTTGTCACCAGCACCACAATTAATGCCGCCACGGCGAAAGTCGCCCCAGCCATAACATTAAATTGAGTTTGCCGCTGTCGTTTGGCTTCTTCCCGCCAAGGCAGCAAGTTAATAGTTGCCATTAGTAAAAGCTCCTTAGTGCTAATCCACTTGCCACCATATACATGGAAGCCTCCTTGTTTAAAGCATCAAAGTTAATGCCTTTTTGCACCTCACTTTGAGAGAAGGGTTTTGCAATACTTGTCGGAATACCTAATTCGTCAGAGAGTACCTTATCAATGGTTGCTATTTCCGCGCAACCGCCCGAGAGCAAAATCTGGCTTATTTCACTACCATTCTTAGATGTACTATACATTTGTAATGTTCTGCGAATCTGCTGAATCATCGCCGTTTGAAATGGCGCCAGCACCTCAAAAACGTAGTTTCGCGGCAACTCATCATTAATTTTGGCAGCTTCGGCTTCAGCGTATTCCATACCATAATAAGCAGAAATAGCTTGTGTATACTGGTCACCACCAAAAGACTGCTCTTTAATGAATACCGTTTCACCTTCAACAATAACAGCTAAGGTTAGCGTTGTCGCACCTATATCGATAATAGCCACAGGTTTAGTTTTATCTTCATCAACAAATTGATAGCTCACCAGATCATGAGTTCGCCCTAAAGCATATCCATCTACATCGATGACTTTTGGCTCAAAATGTCCGGCTTCAAGAGCAGAAACGCGAGCCTGAACAAGCTCAGTACGCGATGCAATCAACAAAACATCAATTTTATTTTCATCATGTTCGTTTTTACCCACGATTTCAAAGTCGATACTGACCTCATCAAGTGGGTAAGGAATCAAGTTTTCAGCTTCGATCTCAATTTGAGATTCTAATTCATCATCATTTTGTACGGCATTTAGGAAGACTGTTTTACTAATCACTCCCGAGCCAGATACTGCCGCCGCGACTGACTTTATTGCCTTAGGGAACTTTTTTCTTAATTTGGCAACGACTGAGCCGACGACTTCAACATCTTGAATAATATTATCGACAACTGCACCGTGTGGCAAAGGTAGCTTGGCCACTGCTTCAACTTTGAAGCCATTAGACGACTTGCTCAGCAACACACCCTTTACATTGTGTGCACCAATATCAATACCAATCATTTTTGAACTATTTGACTTAATCAAGCTAGAAAACATGGGCAGATAACCGTTAAAATAAAAATATATATGAATAACCTACGGTTATTCTAATCAATATTCAATAAATAGACACCATTTTGGCGATTATTTATTAATAATTCATTCAGCTCTAGTGCAGTACTATCGTTCGTAATCACTTTTTATCCCTTGCATATACATTTATACTCTACTGTAATACGGCGAAAATACTGAAGGCAGCTCATTGAAATTTATAAAATGGACATTTATTTCTGGAATAGTAGTGGGGTTTATTGGCCTACTCTCACTCATCGGTTTATATTTTTACCTTTCCCCAAGCCTTCCGGATGTTAATAGCCTCAAAGAGATTAAGCTACAAACACCATTAAAAGTCTTCACTTCAGACCGAAAGTTGATATCGCAATATGGTGAGAAGCGACGGATCCCGCTAACCATAGAACAAATTCCGCAGCAAATGCAGCAAGCTTTTCTAGCGATAGAGGATTCAAGGTTTTATCAGCACCCAGGCATCGATCCAATCGGTATCGTGCGCGCCGCCATCAACTTGATAGTCACTGGTGAAAAACGCCAAGGCGCTAGTACGATCACCCAGCAAGTAGCTAGAAATTATTTTTTAACCCGTGAGAAAACCTTTATTCGTAAAATTAAAGAAGTTTTTCTGGCGTGGAAAATAGAGCAAGCATTAACTAAAGATCAGATCTTATTACTCTACTTAAACAAAATACCACTAGGTCACCGTTCATTTGGTGTTGGCGCTGCCGCACAAGTTTATTATGGTAAAGAGGTTCATGAATTAACTCTTGCGCAGGTTGCCGTTATCGCTGGTCTGCCAAAGGCGCCATCGACGTTAAACCCTATTCGCTCTCCCGAGCGTTCTCGTGCTCGCCGTAATTTAGTATTACTACGGATGCTTGACCTTAAATTTATTGATCAAGCCCAGTACGAAGAAGCCAGCAACGCGCCAACTACTGCTAAACGCCATGGTGCACAAATCGATTTATATGCTCCCTACTTAGGCGAAATGGTACGTGCCTATATGGTGGCCAAGTACGGCCGTGAAGAGGCTTACTCGCAGGGGTTTAACGTATACACGACTGTCCCTTCACACATGCAAATTGCCGCACAACAAGCAATCGCCAAGAATATACACAGCTATGATCAACGCCATGGATATCGTGGTCCTGAAGAATTACTATGGCAGTCTGAACAGCTATCGTCAGTACAAGATAATCAACAAATTTCTCTGGATATACCGAAACAGCCGTGGCCAGAACAGGAAATTATAAATAAACTAAATCAAGAAAAGCCATTTAAGAAGCTCCTGCCCGCCGTGGTTACAGGCGTAGCGGAACAAAGCTTCAGTGCCATATTAAGTACCGGTGAAACCATTATCGTCAAATGGGATCAAATGAAATGGGCACGCGCTTTTATCGACGATGATCATCAGGGTAAAGCACCGAAATTAGCCAATGAAATTGTTCAGCCAGGTCACCTTATTCGTGTAATACACAAAGAACAACAATGGTGGTTGACCCAGATCCCACAAGTCAGCAGCGCATTCATTGCGTTAAACCCCAATGATGGCGCTATTAAATCAATTGTTGGTGGGTATAATTTTGCCCAAAGTCAATTTAATCGAGTAACACAAGCAAAGCGTCAGATAGGCTCAAATATTAAGCCCTTTATTTACTCTAACGCGATGAAAAATAATTTTACCCTAGCGAGTATAATTAATGATGTCCCAATTACAAAATGGGATAAATCACAGGGTTCAGCTTGGCGTCCTAAAAATTCACCACCAATATACAATGGACTCACACGCTTACGCATTGGCCTTGCCCAATCTAAGAATGTCATGTCAGTAAAATTAATTCAGCAGATGGGAATTCGTAACACCATTGCACATTTAACCCGTTTTGGTTTTGATAAAGCAGATCTGCCTTACGGTGAATCACTAGCACTCGGGTCCGCCTCCGTCACCCCCTTAAGTGCGGCCACCGGCTACGCGGTACTTGCAAATGGCGGCTATAAGATTGAGCCTTATTTTGTCGACTTAATCACCGACCAAAACAATGAAACGGTTTACCAAAGTGAACCCCTGATTGCCTGCGAATTATGTGAAACAGGCAAAGTAGATGAGATCAAACCGGATGAGCTAATTGACCTCGACAATCTCGACCTGACGCAACAATGCTACTTACCGTCTAATCGACTAGCTCCCCGCGTAATTTCTAAGCAAAATGCTTTTCTCGTCACTGAGATGATGCGCAGCGCCATCACCGGGGGAGGCAGTTGGTCAAAGAAAACAGGTTGGGCAGGCACCGCGTGGCGTGTTGCCGAAACAATCAAGCGTAAAGATATAGGTGGAAAAACGGGCACGACCAATGACTCAAAAGATACTTGGTTTTCTGGCATCACACCTAATTTGATTGCCACCACTTGGGTTGGCTTTGATAACCCCTCTCGTGCGCTAGGAAAAACAACAAGAAACAAAAACTTGGGCAAAGGCCAAATCTCAGGCAAAGAAGCTGGGGCTAAGACAGCACTACCGGCATGGGTGAGTTATATGGCAGTCGCCTTAAAAGATTACCCTGAACAGGTAATAGAAGTGCCAGCGGGTATTACGACGGTTCGTATTGATAGAACAACCGGACTACTGACAACCAAGTTTGACCATACTTCAAAGTTTGAATATTTTGCCACTGGAACACAACCTGTAAAATATGTAGAGCAACCGGAAACTGTTTTCGAAGGGCAAAAGGCAAACACCGACAGTATTTTTGACGGCGACATATTCTAACACCAAGTAAGTTAGTCGATTGATTTATAACAGTAACAACAATTAAAAAGGGGGCTGCTAATTGAATTAGCAGCCCCCTTTTATTAAGCTCTAGTGACAGATTACTTAATGATGAACTCCATCGCTATCTCATCACAAGCTTCTTGTTTAGGGCAGCCTTCACAGTCCTTGATTACCTTTTCCGGTAATGTCTCTTTTTCCAACTCGATAAAGCCAAGCTTACCAAAGAACTCAGGCACACGAGTCAATACAATGACTCGCTCAAGTTCCAAGTCGCTGGCTCGCTGCAGCATATGGTCAATGAGGGCACGACCTTGACCGAAGCCTTGGCGATCTTCATTTATCCCAACAGAGCGGATTTCAGCTAACCCTGTTCCGTAAATGTAAAGAGACGCACAGCCGACCACCTCATCTTCGTGAACGGCCACAGAGAAGTCCAGGATGCTATTTAATACATCGAATCTGCTTCGTGGCAACGTTTCGCCAACCGTAGACCAATGCGCAACAATATCAGTGATTGGGTCAACATCAGTAAGCTTAGCAGGACGCACATTGAGTAACTCGGCTTTGTGTGCGTTTAGGCGCTGCTGAACATTACCCATCGCATTATGCATTTGCACTTCGCTGGTACCGCCAATAACTTCTGAACTTGTTGATTCTTCTTTAATCTCTATACGACGTTGTTCATCAAGTGCAGACATAACGCTAGTTAGCGATGTACCACCAAGCACTTCACGTTTAGATAGGCAGGCTTCAATGGTCAAGTGCTGATAGACATCTGATTCAATCACATCAGAAAACTCTTTAAGCTGCTCAAGCGTAAAGTCTTCCAGTGGTAATTGACGCGAAATAGCCGAGACAACGACTTCCCCAACAATATGGTGCGCTTCTCTAAATGGAATATCTTTAGATACTAAGTAATCCGCCAGCTCCGTTGCATTAGCGTACCCTTGCTGTGCAGCTGCAAGCATACGTGGTTTATTGGTTTGAAGACCTTCAAGTACCATAGCGGCCATTTCTAGACAGTCACCCCAGTTATCTAGCGCATCAAACAGCCCTTCCTTGTCCTCTTGCATATCTTTGTTGTAGGCAAGTGGCAAGGCCTTGAGAGTCATCATAATGGCACTTAGAGAACCATAAACGCGACCAGTTTTACCACGAATGAGCTCTAGGGCATCAGGGTTTTTCTTTTGCGGCATTAGTGAAGAGCCAGACGTTACATTATCTGCCAACTCAATAAATCCAGCTTCCCCTGAGTTATAGAAGATTAAATCTTCTGCCATACGCGATAAATGCATCATCGAGATACTTGCATCAGCTAAAAGCTCTAATACATGATCACGATCTGATACGGAATCAAGACTATTTTGTGTTGCTTGCTTAAATCCTAAATCCCGTGCCAACGCATGGCGGTCAATAGGGTAAGCGGTTCCAGCCAGGGCTCCAGAACCTAGCGGACAACGGTCAAGACGGTCGGCGGTATCACGCATCCGGCTTAAGTCACGCTCAAACATTTCGACATAGGCCAGACACCAATGACCAAAACTAATTGGCTGAGCACGCTGTAGGTGAGTATAACCCGGCATAACAGTGTCTTGCTCACGAATCGCCAAATCAAGTAAGGCTTGCTGTAATTTCACGATCAACTCGCAAAGTTCGACCGATTGCTCTTTACACCAAAGCTTTAAATCTGTCGCCACTTGATCATTACGACTACGCCCCGTATGTAGCTTCTTGCCAAGATCACCTACTTTATCAATCAATTTCGATTCAACGTAGCTATGAATATCTTCGGCATCACTTTTTAGGATCTGCGACGGATCTTGTGCAACTTCCTCGGCAAGTTCGTTTAGCGCGTTTTCCAGATCTTGTTGCTCTTGCTTGGTTAATACATTCACTTGTTCTAGTGCACGTGACCAGCTGATTGAACCAATGATATCTTGCTTCGCTAAACGATAATCAAAACGCAAAGAATCGTTAAACAGTTTAAATTTTTCGTCTGCGGCCTGTGTAAACCGTCCACCCCATAGTGCCATTGTCTTTCCTCACCCACGCTGTTAGTGTCAACGTGCTTATATTGCTAAATATTATTTATGTTAACAGAGTAACCATCACCGCATTTTGTGCGTGCATACGGTTCTCCGCTTGTTGAAGTACCAATGATTTTTCACCATCAAACACTTCTTGTGTTACTTCCTGATCGATATGGGCCGGTTGGCAATGCATGAAATATCCAATCCCCAAATCACTCATCATCTGTTGATTCACCTGGTAAGGTGCAAACTTATCCTTTATTTCATCAAAGGTAATACTATCACCCATTGAAATCCACGTATCAGTATAGATCGCATCAGCGTTCTTTGCTGCGCTAGGGTCAGTTGATAACGTTAGGTTGCCGCCATGTTTTGCGGCAAGTTCTTGAGCATCAGTCACCACCTTGCCATCAGGGAAACATCCTTCAGGACAAATAACCACCATATCCGCGCCAGTGATCGCTGCAGCAAACATTAAAGAATGCGTCACATTGTTACCATCACCGATATAAACTAGTTTAATCTTACTTAAATCATCAAACTGCTCACTTAGTGCAAGGAAATCAGCTAATCCCTGACAGGGATGATACATATCACTCAATGAGTTAATCACTGGCACCGTACCATGTTCAGCTAAATCTTCTACCGTCTTATGGGCAAAAGTACGCGCCACGATAGCATCAGCCCAACAAGAAATATTTTTAGCGAAATCAGCAACTGACTCACGCTTACCTAACGCACCATTATTTTGATCAAGGTAAACCGCGTGACCACCAAGCTTTGCAATACCGATATCAAAAGTCACTCGAGTACGCAGTGACTGCTTTTCATAAAGTGTCACAATGCTTTTTCCTGCCAGCGCCTGGCTATATTGTGCAGGATTGGCTTTAATTTTTTTACCAAGATCTAACAGCGCCAGCAATTGCTCTTGACTAAGATCTTTAAGCGTTAATAAATGTTGTAACTTATCCATTTCAATTCCTTTAAACTATTTATTACGGCGCTTCTATCAGCGTTCCGCAGCTACCGCCATTAACCAAAGCCAATAAATTTTGTGGCTCTTTCCAACTGGCTATAACAATAGAATCACCTAGGTCACTTGCCGTAGCAAATGCGGTATCAACTTTCACTTTCATGCCACCGACAATCACGCCTTGCTCACCTAACTGCTGTGCATATTGCGGGGTCAGCTTGTCGATTAAATTCTTATCACCATCGAGCACACCGGGTACATCGGACAGTAAAATCAACTTGCCATTAAGTAGCTGAGCAATCACTTGTGCTGCCTGGTCTGCATTTACGTTAAGTAATTGCCCTTGCCCGTCATCGGCAATAGAGCTTATTACTGGGGTATAACCAGCGGCAAGTAGCGAGATAAGCAAACCACGCTCATTAACTTTGCATACGCCAACCTGCCCTAAACGTGGGTCTAGATAATCGGTGGTCACCATATCGCCATCACTGAGGCTGAGGCCAACACAATTTAACCCATTGGATTTTGCACTCGCCACCAGCTTTTTATTTGCTGCACCGGCCAGCGCGCCTGCAACCAACTCAATTTGAGAGCTTGGCGTTACACGTAAGCCATCAAGTTTTTCACTTTTTAGATTAGCTTGACTTAACCAGTCTTCGACCAAACAGCCACCACCATGCACCAACACCACATGAATTTTCTGTTCTACTAACTGAGCAATGGTATCAAAAAGCTTAGCTTGGCCATCGAGTGACTCTAATAGTGCTCCACCTACTTTAATTACTAATGGTTGCTTCATTTACGCCTCAACTCCAAAATGTAATTCGATACATTGTAGGCCCTGGCCAGCAGCGCCTTTTAATAAGTTATCAATAGCTGATGCGACCACCAGATGACCACTTTCTTGATCAACCTTATAAGCAATATCACAGAATGGTGTATTAGCAACTTGATCAATCTTCGGCCAACTATCTTGACGCACACGGACCAATGGCTTGTCATCATATACAGCATAAGCATCATCTACTTGCTGCTCAGATACGCCATTATTTAGTTTTACCGTAATTGTCGCTAATATGCCACGCTTGAAGTTACCTAGGTGTGGGGTGAAAATCACATCACTACCCAACTGCGTAGAAATCTCTGGTTGGTGGCGATGCCCCAGGACACCATAAGGGGTCAAACTTACCTCACAAAAGCTATTGACCATAGTCGCTTTCCGGCCTGCACCGGTAACACCACTCACCGCATTAATTACTGGCCATTGATTGCTATCTAAAAGCCCCTTTTCAAATAAAGGCTTCAGTGCCAACAACGATGCTGTTGGATAACAACCTGGTACCGCAATCAACTTTGATTGCTTAATTGCGTCAGCGTTCCATTCCGCCAAACCGTATACAGCTTGTTCGAGTAATTGTGGGTATTGATGGGTAAAGCCATAAAATTTATCGATATAGCTGCCATCTTTAAACCGAAAGGCACCGGATAAGTCAAAAACCGTTAGTCCCGCTTCCAAAAACTGAGCGGCTAAGTTGTGGCTCACCTCATGACTTGTCGCTAATACGACAGCGTCATTATCTTTCTTTATGGCCGCCAGTGCTTGATCGGTTAATGGCTGCAGCTTATGCGAGAATAGCCCCGAAAATTGCGGGTACAAGTCGCTAATATCTCGTCCTTTATCTTCACTGCCAACCGACACGTATAAACCAGCAACATTTAAATGAGGATGGCGATGAATCAAATTACACATTTCAGCACCGGTATATCCACTGGCACCAACAATAGCTATATTAATCATTTGGTTAAATTCACTTTTTAGTAGTATTTAAAATAAACAGAACGGTCAGGTGTGCGAAAAGACCGACGACTTAAACGTAGCGTTTATCGTCGTCGGTAAAAGGGTTGTTCAATAAAAGAGATAAATTGGTTCATTGCACTTTTCAAAATTAAACTGTTAAGGCAATATTGCCAACAACTTCAGTATAACCACAACAAGTATTTATGCAACATTATTGCATAAATATTTAATATATTTTTGAGAGCGTATGAATAACAAATTGATAATCATTGGAAGTGGGTGGCTAGGACGCCCACTGGCAAAGCATTTGAACACCCAGGGCTATCAGGTAACAGCAACAACGACACAAGCAAAAAACTGTATTGATACACCTGGTGAGCTAGCCATCGTTCAATTGGATACGACCAACCCAGCAAAAACTGAGACAACGCTATCCTCACTCGCGCCATCGACAATGATTATTGCTATACCACCAGCAAGAACAAACCCTAATTATTTAAACTCATTAATGGTTTTAAGCCAGGCAGCAAAACAAGCAAAAATACAGCGGGTTATCTTTATTAGCTCATCATCGGTTTGGGGCGACAATACCGGTCGCGTTGATGAAACAACAATCCCGTTACCGACAACTGATAGTGCTAAAGCGATGGTTAGATTTGAGCAGCATCTACAACAACAGACGGACTTTTTAGCGACCACGTTATGCCTTACCGGATTATTCAATGCGCAGCGTCACCCGGGCCGATTTCTCGCGGGCAGAGAAGATGTAGCCAATCCGGATGCGCCAGTTAATATGATCCACCAGCAAGACTGTATCGGCTTAATCACTAACTTACTCAAACAGGCAAGCTGGCAAAATATTTATATAGGGTGTGCGCCTAGCCACCCCACACGAAAAGCCTTTTACAGCTACGGTGCAAACCAGTTAGGGTTAGCGGCCCCACAGTTTCAACTAACAGGCGGCATTAATGCAAAAGTGATTGACGCTCAGGCGACAGCAAAGGCGTTGAATTATGACTACGTTTTTCCTGATATTATCAAAGCATTATCCCTACCTTCCTGATATTCGACACATGGCGGTTTATTAGATGCCTTAGCGCATGGCGGTAGATAAATTTCTTGAAACCCTTCAAGTTGCTGCCATGTTTGGCAAAGAACAGATCGGGGGAATTAAACACACCAAAATCATCGGCAATTCCCTCTGCCTGAATATAAGTACTATCGCCGTCAAACTCATTATTTGGCCTGGCAAGATTTTTTACGGCGATGCCATAACCGCTAAAGTTTTTGCAATTAATATATACGCTTTGAACTTGGCTTAGAAAGGCAGCATCAATAATAAAGCCCTCTAGGTTTATCCATTGCCCCTCAAGTTTTACCTCAACCCAGCTGTGTAAAATACGCTTGGGGGCAATTGGCATAATGTAGTTGGGAATGGCCCCTCGTTGCAAGGCGTTATAAATGGTGAATCCGTGGAAGCGACACTCGATACCAACAGCACGTAGCAGCGCCATTAACAAGCTTCCTTTGGTATTGCATTGGCCATAACCATCATTTAGCACAGTGCTGGCAGGTATTGCATCATCGGCATTGTAGCCAAATTTTATCTCATCTTTTACAAAATCATAAATCGCACTAGTCGCTTGTTGTGCCGAAAGCTCTCGCCAGCCCCTTTGGTTCACTAGCGCAACAATATCTGGATGTGAAAAATCTAGGATAGGGGTGGTTTGCAAATAATCAGTTGTCATATCATTCTCCTTTGGTTGGATTAATAATACGTATTGCAGCAACAGGATTATTGAATAAACTAGCTAATGTTAGCCAAAGCTAGCAATGATTTGCTTGCTCGTCATGCCAAAGGTTTTTTTGATTGTCCGGCAAAGGTGTGCACTATCACTAAAACCTGCGATATAGGCCGCACTAGTGAGGCTATTTCCCGACTTGATAGATTGAATGGCACAAATAAGACGCCGCCAGAGCAGGTAAGATCGCCAGGTCATGCCAAGCTGCTCTTTGGCTAAATGCAGAAAACGGCTCTGGGATATAGCAAGCCAATTAGCAACGTCTTGTGCTCGCCACTGTTCCGGCTTAAGACAGTCGCCGGATAAACATTGATCCAAGCGGTTGAGTAACTTCACAATTCGCTGGTCATCACTATTGTATGGATTATTGTTAATTGCACTAACTAGCTCAGGAAAATCGGTTAGTTGCTCCTTCAGCGTTGCCAGCGTACTAGCGTCAATATGCGGTAGCTTTGGCATCGCTTGAGCGATGGCTTCCCCCAATCGGCTTTCTGGCTCTGCCAGAACTACCCATCCACAAGACATATTAAGCTGATGAACTTCATTGGGCTTGATCACGAAGGTATCACTAATGGCACGCCCATTGAGCGTACTGTTTTGCAGAGGAAAGCACATTTGCCACAGCGTATGTTGATGGGCTACCGCATCAATAGCGCGCCCATAGGCAATCAACATACCCGGAGCAAAATGTACAACACTAGCGCCACTTTCCATCAGCTATTTTTGCGCGATAGGTAAGCTCGAATCACTGCCCCACTGCGCCCATGAACCATCATACAGCGCTAAGGGTTCTAGCTCAGCAATGGCCGCTGCAGCAATTAAAATACAAGCGGTAATGCCAGAGCCACAACTAAAGACTAATGATTGCCCATCCAGCGCGGCTAAATTGTGATAAATCGCTTTGAGTTCTTGCTTAGATTTAAACTGATGGCTATTTAAAACTTGGCCAAATGGCAAATTAATTGCGCTTGGTATATGTCCTGAGCGCAAACCAGCACGAGGTTCTTTGCCGACCCCGTTAAAACGCTGCTCCGATCTTGCATCAAATATTTTGCAAGTTGGCGAATCAATTGCTTCAAGTACCTGTGCTTTACTGGCCAAGCGTGCGGAGTGAAAGTTAGCTGTAACCGCACTTTCACTTGTTGCAAGCTCGGGTTCAGCTACAGTGCTGCGCTGCTCCGCTATCCATTGTGGTAATCCGCCATCAAGGATAAAGACATTGGCAAAGCCCATTGTTTTAAATATCCACCATGCGCGGGGCGATGAGTAAATACCCTGATTATCATAAACAACCACAAGCGAGCCAGCATCAATCCCTAACTTAGCAACTGCTTGCGTAAACTGCTTGGCCGTTGGAAAAGCATTCGTTTCATCACTGTCTAAATTAATTAACTGGTGCTCAAGGCTTAACTGTTGACTGTTTGGGATAAAACAAGGCTGCTGATAAACAAGTGGCTCTTTGCCAACCACTTTATCCATACTCACATCCAGCAGGATCAAATCCTTGCTCGCTAAATTATCAGCAAGCCATTGAGTAGAAATAATTGGCATAGAAACATCTGGGAATGTCATTAAACTCTCCTTTAATGAATAAGCTTAAGGTGATTATTATCGATAAGCTCTTGCTCAATTTCAGCTAAGAATAATGGGGGAAGCTCGGCTAGCTCTTTGGTCAGGTGTAAATTAACACTATCATTGGCTAAGGTAATTTGGACCAGCTCACTTCGAACATGTTGATAGCGCCCCGCGATAATAATCGCTAAACGCAAACACGTGGCCAGCAGTTGTGCCACCTGAGGCGCACACCATGCCTGTTGGTGCAACTGCTCAATGTCTAAGGTATTTTTATAACTTCCCACCAACGCTGCGACAAGTTTGCGCTGTTCTTTACTAAAGCCAGCCATTGGCGAATGACTTATTAAGTAATAACCATGCTGCGCTGCATTTAAAAACTCCACACTGGTACCCACTTCGTGTAGCAGTGCACTATAGCGGAGCATTTCCATATCTTGAGCGGCTATGCGCTTATCAGCCAATTGCCGTACCAGTAATTCTGCGGTATCCGCGACATCAGTGGCATGGTCTACATCTAGTTGAAAGCGTTGCTGCATTTTTTGGCAACAATTTAATCGAATATCACTGGGGACGTTATGGCTAATCAATTGATCAATTAGCCCCTCCCTAAGCGCACCACCTGAGCCAATCATCCCCTCAATATTTAGCTCTTTAAATAACGTTAACAAGATTACTAGGCCACTAACAAAAACCAGTTTACGCTCTTCCTTTAAACCATCAATGCTTAGCATTGTCAGTCGCTCGCAAGCGATTGTTTGCTCGACAATGACTTCAAGCTTACTCAAGGCTATTTCTTCATTAAGTCCCTGTGCTACAAGAACCTCTTGTACAGCCTGGATTGAGCCAGAGGCACCTAAAGCAAGCTGCCATTGGTGCGCTAGATAATCTTGTTTAAATGGTGCCAACACTTCTTTCGCAGCAGCCATCCCCTGATCAATATTACTTTGGCTCAGTAGTCCGTCACTGAAATATTGTTCGAGCCAAGTCACGCACCCCATATTCAGGCTATTGAGTACCAATGGTTTGAACCCTTGACCAAGTATTAATTCAGTACTGGCACCACCGATATCAACAATTAATCGCTTATTCGCACTGTGACTTGATACCGCCATGCCATGATAAATCAAGGCGGCTTCTTCATCGCCACTGATAACATTGATAGGCAGGCCCAATATCGCATTACCCTTGGCGCAAAATACGTCAGCATTTTTCGCCAGGCGCAATGTAGCAGTCGACACGATACTTATATTTTGCTTCGGAATATGGGTTAATCGTTCGGCGAATAAAGATAAACACTGCCAACCACGTTGCATGGCCGCATCATCGAGCATGTTATTAGAATCGAGTCCTGATGCTAAGCGAACTTTACGCTTTATTTTTGCAATCGTACGCGGGACACCATTAATATCTTGAACCACCAACATGTGGAAGCTATTGGAGCCCATATCAATGGCGGCGTAGGTATCATTGTTATTAGGCAAGTCGAATCCTTTGAGTTAAACAGTCATTAGGTTTAGCAGTGAGGCCAGCGTAACAAAAGAATCACTGGTTTAATAATATAGTCGTTATTAAACCAGCTGAAACACCATTATTTGCTCTCTAGCGATGACGTGAGCGATCGCCTTTATGCTGCTTATTGGGTCCACTATGGCGCTTATTAAAGCTCTTGCCTGGGCCATCTTTGCGTGGGCGATGAATACGCTTTGGCGGCTTAATATCTGTTAGTAGCGAATCATGTTCGTAATTACTAACGGGAATTTGATGAGAGATATACTCTTCAATTGCTGGCAAGTTTAGCGCAAATTGCTCACATGCAAAGCTAATTGAGTTGCCTTTGGCACCAGCGCGCCCCGTACGACCAATCCGATGAACATAATCTTGTGCATCATCAGGTAAGTCAAAATTAAAGACAAAGTCGACATCAGAGATATGCAAACCACGTGCAGCAACATCGGTGGCCACCAGCACATCAATTTCACCTGAAGTAAATTGCTCTAAGATACGTAAACGTTTCTTTTGCGGAACATCACCAGTAAGTAGACCAGCACGGTGACCGTCAGCAACCAAATAACCCCAGACTTCCTCACACTTATGTTTCATATTAGCAAAAACAATGGCTTTATCTGGCCACTCTTCTTCCATTAACGTTAACAGCAGTGGCACTTTGTCTTCGTTGGCCGGGTAGAAAATTTCTTCTTTAACGTTGCTTGACGTTTTTTGTTCAGGTGCAATTTCAATATGTTCCGGCTCATTCATATTGTCATAAGCGAGTTCGCGCACTTTATACGAAAGTGTTGCAGAAAAGAGCATATTTAAACGCTCAGTTGCTTCTGGCATACGACGGAATATATAGCGAATATCTTTAATGAAACCTAAATCAAACATACGGTCAGCTTCATCAAGCGTCGCAGCTTGAACAAACCGCAGGTCAATATGGCCTTGCTTCATAAAGTCGATTAAGCGACCTGTTGTGGCAACAACAATATCGGCGCCCTTTTCCAGTTCACTGATCTGTTTGTCGTAACCATCACCACCGTAAACAATAGCAACATTCAAACCAGTTTCTTTAGCAAGCGGCTTGGCATCATTATATATTTGAATAGCAAGTTCACGGGTTGGCGCCATGATGACACTACGAACTTGGTTCGGTTTACGGTCTGTGGCTACAGGATTCTTTAATAAATGGTTAAATGTAGCAACCAGGAAAGCTAAGGTTTTACCGGTACCCGTTTGAGCTTGTCCAGCGATATCCTTGCCGCCCAATAGATGCGGAAGGCTCTGTGCCTGGATCGGGGTACATTGCGTGTAACCAACTTTAATTAAAGCGTTTTGTAATGATTCAACCAAATTTAATTGTTGAAACGTTATTTCTGTTAAGTGTGTATTTTTCATCACGCTAGCATATCAGTAATCACAGAAAAAAACCGTAGAGATTCAAATATCTTTATTAAAAGTTAATTTAGGGGTTGAAGAATGAAACCTTTACCCTCATATTTGCTGGGAGGGGACAAATCCCCAATACTTAAATTCTACGGAGAAAACCATGAGTGACACTATTATTACGCTAACCGATGCTTCTTTTGAGCAAGACGTTATTAATGCAGACCGTCCTGTAATCGTTGATTTTTGGGCAGAATGGTGTGGACCGTGTAAAATGATAGCGCCAATTCTTGAAGAAGTTGCAGCTGAGTTAAGCGATACAGTGACCATTGGTAAACTAAATGTTGACCAAAACGCTGAAACGGCTCCTAAATACGGTATCCGTGGTATTCCAACATTACTAATGTTTAAAGATGGTAATGTTGTAGCAACTAAAGTTGGTGCATTATCAAAAACTCAACTGATTGAGTTCATCAACGAAAACAGCTAAATTTCGATTAGGCAGGTTTAAAACCGCGCCAAATCGTACAATAAAGGCACCTATTTTTAAATATGTGCCTTTATTTCTTTACCCAACTCAAATTTAGTGCTAATTTATTGAGCGATTTCTATCGCGTCTGTCAAAGCTTACCCAAGCTTGGCACTCCAAATTTTATAACTTACTTTCAAAGTCAACAGACTAATCACAAAGACCCTTCAAATATGAACCTAACCGAACTGAAGCAAAAAAGCACCCCTGAGCTTTTCAAGATCGCCGAATCTATGGGCATTGACCATATTGCTCGCGCACGTAAACAAGACATCATTTTCGCTATCCTAAAATCACACGCCAAAGGCGGTGAAGACATTTTTGGTGATGGTGTACTAGAAATTCTACAAGATGGTTTTGGTTTCTTGCGTAGCTCAGATGCTTCTTACCTAGCTGGCCCTGATGATATTTATGTTTCACCGAGCCAAATTCGTCGCTTCAGTATGCGTACTGGTGACACAATCGCTGGTAAAATTCGCCCACCTAAAGACGGTGAGCGTTACTTTGCATTATTAAAAGTTCGTGAAGTTAATTTTGATACGCCTGAGAACTCGCGTAACAAGGTCTTATTTGAAAACTTAACGGCTATTCACCCAAATGAGCGTTTTCGCTTAGAGCGTGGTAACGGTAGTACCGAAGATTTAACTACCCGTATTATTGATTTAGCCGCGCCAATAGGCAAAGGACAACGTGGTTTGATCGTTGCACCGCCAAAAGCCGGTAAAACAATGCTACTGCAAAGCATCGCGCAATCAATTGCTACTAACAACCCTGAAGCACACTTGATGGTTTTGCTTATCGATGAGCGTCCTGAGGAAGTTACCGAGATGCGTCGCCTAGTTAATGGGGAAGTAATCGCATCGACCTTCGATGAACCAGCTAGCCGTCATGTTCAAGTTGCGGAAATGGTAATCGAAAAAGCCAAAAGTATTGTAGAGCACAAAAAAGACGTTGTTATCTTGCTAGATTCTATCACTCGTTTAGCCCGTGCCTATAACACCGTTATTCCTTCATCTGGTAAAGTACTCACCGGTGGTGTTGATGCTAACGCATTGCATCGTCCAAAGCGTTTCTTTGGTGCGGCTCGTAACATCGAAGAAGGCGGTAGCTTAACTATTATCGCAACAGCGTTAGTAGATACCGGTTCTAAGATGGACGAAGTGATCTACGAAGAATTTAAAGGTACTGGTAACATGGAATTACATCTGAGTCGCAAGATCTCAGAGAAACGTGTCTACCCAGCGATCGATATTACACGTTCAGGTACACGTCGTGAAGAATTGCTAACGTTACCGGCAGAGCTACAAAAGAACTGGATCTTACGTAAGATTGTTCACCCAATGGGTGAAGTTGATGCGGCTGAGTTCTTAATCGACCGCCTTGCAATGACGAAGACAAACGATGAGTTCTTTAACTCAATGAAACAGCCTAAGCCAAAGAAGTAGTTTGACTAAACTGTTTTATACCAATTGAAGGGATTTGCCCCTTTGTAGAAGCAAACTTAGTTAAATTGGTATCATTAAGCCGCCCTGCACTTTGTGTCTGGCGGCTTTTTTATAATCTCTAGGAGCATCAAATGATTCAAGGAAGCTGTTTGTGTAAGGCTGTCACCTTTACCATTGCCAATAACCCAGTCAAAGTATCTCACTGCCACTGCATTATGTGTCAGAAAGGACACGGTGCCGCTTTTGCGACTTACGCTCGATTTAAGCGCAGCGATGTCACTTATCTCACTGGCGAAAATAAGTTGATAACTTATAACTCATCAGAGGATGTCCTGCGAAAATTTTGCGGCAAGTGCGGTTCTAATATTGAATGGGGGTGTAGTGAACGTATGCCGCAATGGGTAGCAATTGCAGTAGCAAGTTTAGACTCTCCTATCGATTCAACCAAAATGAAAAATCTACACCTTGAAAGTCGAGCCGCTTGGTTACACTCATTACCTGACTCGTCCTCATAACTGGCACAAAAATCGCTAGGATAATAAAAACGACTAATGGCGCTCTTATAATGCAATCAAACTTATTCGTAACATTATCCAAATCAAGCATGGTTATTTTCACGCTGCTCTTGGTTGTTGCTCCTAATGGAGCCGAAGGAAAACAACCCGATAAAGCAGACGCTTACAAGCGGTCCCAGTTAAAAACAGCAATTTCTACGCACGGCGATAAATTTCAACAAAAGAAAAAGGTGAGGCAACTTAATCCACTGCCTTTTCTAAACGACCAAGTCTCGACGGCAATTATTATCACCGCCAGCGATATCAAGCGGTAGAAAAGCGCCTTAAGACCCACGCTACTCCTGATGCTCAATCGCCACAGAATTAATGCAATAGCGAACGCCAGTCTTAGTCGGGCCATCATTAAACACATGACCTAGATGTGCCTCACAATTGGCGCAAACCACTTCCATCCGCTCCATGCCGTGACTACTATCGCGTACAATATTCACTTTGCTGTTGTCGATGACCTCATCAAAGCTTGGCCAACCACAGCCGCTATCAAATTGACTGGTGGCATCAAACAACAGACTGTCGCAGCAAACACAATGATATTGGCCACTTTCTTGGCACACTAACCATTTGCCGGTAAACGGACGTTCTGTACCTTTTTCACGACAAACATAATACTGTTCTGGCGTAAGCTTTTGGCGCCATTGGTCATTATTCATTTTAAAAGCTCCTGTATTACTACCTTAGGCTAATAGCCGTCTAGAACTCTCCTAGGGTATATTCCAATAGGTTATAGTTCAACTCATAATTATTTAGCCGATTGGCCAAAAAAGCGTTGACTATAGGGCAAACTAACGTTAAAAATATACATCGATTACACAACTGTGTAACCAGTACTTAACGACTGAGAAATATTTAATGAATTGTAGCATTCGTACTCTAAGCCTCTTACTACTCCTGCCACACTCTGTCGCGGGCGCTTAGTGCTGTAAGTTACAATTAACTGAACACTAAAAACCCGCACACGATGCGGGTTTTTTTGTATTTACCCATAGATCACTATGAAAAGGAAACAACCATGTCAGATCAAGTCATTATATTTGACACCACATTACGTGATGGCGAGCAGGCGTTAGCAGCAAGTTTAACGGTTAAAGAAAAGTTACAGATTGCACTTGCGCTTGAACGTCTGGGTGTTGATGTAATGGAAGTTGGTTTTCCTGTTTCTTCACCGGGTGATTTTGAGTCAGTACAAACCATTGCAAAAACGGTGAAAAATAGTGTTTGTGCTGGTTTATCACGTGCAGTTAAAGCCGATATCGACGCCTGTGCCAACGCATTAAAAGTAGCTGAGCGTTTTCGTATCCATACCTTTATTTCAACCTCAACGATTCACGTTGAAAGCAAGCTAAAACGTAGTTTTGATGACGTGCTTGATATGGCGGTTGGCGCGGTAAAATATGCTCGTAACTTTACCGACGATATTGAGTTTTCATGCGAAGATGCTGGCCGTACGCCAATTGATAACCTATGCCGCATGGTTGAGTCCGCTATCAATGCCGGTGCAACGACCATCAACATTCCAGATACCGTAGGTTATACGATACCAAGTGAATTTGGCGGCATCATCAAGACCCTATACGATAGAGTACCCAACATCGATAAAGCGATTATTTCTGTACATTGTCACAATGATTTAGGCATGTCAGTTGCTAACTCGATCAGCGCCGTAGAAAATGGAGCACGCCAGGTAGAATGTACTATCAACGGTATCGGTGAGCGCGCCGGTAACGCATCGCTTGAAGAAATCGCGATGATCTTAAAGCTGCGCAAAGACATTTTAGGTGTTGAAACCAACATCAATACCACCGAGATTTACCGTACTTCTCAATTGGTTAGCAACCTTTGTAACATGGTGGTGCAACCAAACAAAGCCATTGTCGGTAGTAATGCCTTTTCACACTCGTCAGGCATTCACCAAGACGGCATGTTAAAAGCTAAAAATACTTATGAAATCATGACGGCCGCATCAATCGGCCAGCCAGAGAAGTCACTTAACATGACATCACGTTCTGGTCGTCATGTGATTAAACACCGCATGGAAACGCTAGGCTATCAGGAGCAAGACTTCGACTTAGATGAATTGTACGAATCATTCCTTCGTTTGGCCGATAAAAAGGGGCAAGTTTTCGATTATGATTTAGAAGCCTTATTGTTCTTCAACCAACAAAAAGATGAAAACGATTTCTACAAGCTTGCCTACCTAAGTGCACACTCAGGTTCTGGCATGATGTCAACGGCCAGCGTAAAAATGAGCGTCGGTGATAAAGAAATGATCGAGGCAGCCACGGGTAATGGCCCTGTTGAAGCAGCGTTTAACGCCGTGAATCAAATTACCGATGTTGAGTTGGAAATTGTTGATTATTCACTAAAAGCCAAAGGCGAAGGTGAAAATGCGTTAGGTCAGGTCGATATCGTTGCCAAATATAATGGACAGAACTTCCACGGTATGGGCTTAGCCACCGATGTAGTTCATGCATCGGTACGCGCACTATTGCACGTATTAAATTTAGTTCATCGTGCCGATTTGGTCGCAGATAAAAAGCAACAGTTCAAGCAGCAAAACATCGCTGGTGTTTAAATAATTTAAAATTAAAGCAGAGTAAATAGTAATGTCACAATACAATATAGCGGTATTAGCCGGCGACGGTATCGGTCCAGAAATCATGGCAGAAGCAATCAAGGTACTTGATGCTGTGCAACAGCGCTTTGGCTTTACCCTAAACTACAATGAGTTACCTGTTGGTGGCTACGCCATCGATACTTGTGGTAAGCCATTACCCGATCACACACTAAAAGGCTGTGAAGAGGCTGATGCAATCTTGTTCGGCTCTGTTGGTGGCCCTAAGTGGGAACACCTGGCACCGGATGATCAACCTGAGCGTGGTGCCCTACTTCCACTAAGAGCCCACTTAGGCATGTTCTGTAATTTACGTCCGGCACGCATTTACGACCAACTATCACACCTTTCACCACTTCGTGCTGATATTTCTGCACGTGGCTTTGATATCCTTTGTGTACGTGAATTAACTGGCGGCATTTATTTTGGTAAGCCAAAAGGACGCGCTGGCGAAGGCGAAGAGCAATACGCCTTTGACACTATGCGCTACTCGCGCAAGGAAATTGAGCGTATTGCACGTATCGCGTTTGAATCAGCAAAAACCCGTCGCAAGAAAGTAACCTCGGTTGATAAAGCTAACGTATTGGCTTGTTCAGTGCTATGGCGTGAAGTCGTTATCGAGATGTCAAAAGAATATCCAGAAATCGAGTTGGAACATATCTACATCGATAATGCGGCGATGCAAATGGTTCGCGACCCGTCACAATTTGACGTGCTATTGTGTTCTAACTTAATGGGCGACATTTTATCTGATGAGTGTGCGATGATCACCGGTTCAATGGGACTATTACCGTCGGCAAGTACCAACGCTGATGGCTTTGGCATGTATGAGCCAGCAGGTGGTAGTGCGCCAGATATCGCAGGCCAAGGCATTGCTAATCCAATTGCCCAAATTCTTTCAGCAGCAATGCTATTACGCTTTAGTTTAAAGCAAGATGCAGCAGCTACAGCGATAGAAGCAGCTATCATCGATGCACTTGAAAACAACTTCCTAACGCGTGAACTAGCAACAAACCCAGAAGATGCTAAATCAACCAGTGAAATGGGTGACTTCATCACAAAATCTATTTTGGAGAACAACTAATGGCTAGTACGTTATATGACAAAATTTGGAACGACCATATCGTTCGTAATGAAGCGAATGAAACGCCATTAATCTACATCGATCGCCATTTAGTGCACGAAGTAACATCTCCACAGGCATTTTCAGGCCTTAAAAGCAATGAGCGTCCACTGCGCCATGTCGGTAAAACTTTTGCCACAATGGACCACAACACGTCGACAAAATCACGCTCACTAGATGCCTGTAGCGATCAAGCGCGTATCCAGATTCAAACCTTAACAGACAACTGTGATGAGTTTGGCGTACAGCTCTATGATATTCACAACATCAACCAAGGTATTGTGCATGTCATGGGCCCTGAGCAAGGAATGACATTGCCGGGTACAACCATTGTTTGTGGTGATTCACATACTGCTACGCATGGCGCTTTTGGCGCATTAGCCTTTGGTATCGGCACCTCTGAAGTTGAGCACGTTATGGCGACTCAAACATTAAAACAGAGCAAAGCCAAATCGATGAAGATCGAAATTACCGGTTCTATTAAAGAAGGTATTAGCGCAAAAGACATCATTCTCGCAATTATCGGTAAAACTGGCGCTGCTGGCGGCACAGGTTATATTCTTGAGTACTGCGGCACAGCGATAGAGCAACTATCAATGGAAGCTCGTATGACCATCTGTAACATGAGTATCGAGTGTGGTGCTAAAGCAGGTATGGTTGCACCAGACCAAATCACTTTTGATTATCTGGAAGGTCGTCCACACGCACCTAAGGGACAAGACTGGTTAGATGCGGTTGAGTACTGGAAAACTCTAAAATCGGATGATGATGCGCAGTTTGATGCTGTTATTACCCTGCGTGGTGAAGATATCGCACCACAGTTAACTTGGGGAACCAACCCAGGTCAGGTAATTGCTATCGACCAACCAATCCCGGCACCAAGTGATTTTAGTGATGAAGTCGAGTCGGAATCAGCACAACAGGCGCTTGATTATATGGCACTTGAAGCAGGTAAAAAACTTACCGATGTAAGTATCGATAAGGTATTTATTGGTTCTTGTACCAACAGCCGTATCGAAGACTTACGTGCCGCTGCTGCAATTGCACAAGGAAAAAAAGTAGCCAGCAATGTGGTTGCTATTGTTGTTCCAGGTTCAGGATTGGTAAAAGCGCAGGCTGAAGAAGAAGGTTTAGATAAGATTTTCTTAGACGCAGGTTTCGAGTGGCGCTTACCGGGTTGTTCAATGTGTTTAGCGATGAATGATGATCGTCTTGAACCCTATGAGCGCTGTGCATCCACCAGCAACCGTAACTTTGAAGGCCGTCAAGGTCGTCTTAGCCGTACTCACTTAGTGAGCCCAGCAATGGCCGCAGCCGCTGCTTGTGCTGGTCGCTTCGTCGATATTCGTACGCTTTAATAGGAATTAGCAAACATGAGTAAATTTGTACAACACCAAGGTTTAGTAATTCCTTTAGATATCGCTAACATCGATACCGACCAAATTATTCCCAAGCAGTTTTTGTCAAAAGTAACCCGTGATGGTTTTGGCGTGCACCTGTTTCATGATTGGCGTTATTTGGATGAGGCTGGTGATCAGCCGAATCCAGAGTTTAACCTCAATAAGCCAGCATACGCGGGCGGTAGTATTTTGCTAACCCGTGAAAACTTTGGTTGCGGTTCTAGTCGTGAGCATGCGCCGTGGGCACTGGCAGACTTTGGCTTTAAGGCAATTATCGCCTCTAGCTTTGCCGATATCTTCTACGGTAATGCAATCAACAATGGCCTGGTACCAGTTAAATTAACTGAACAAGAAATAGAGACATTGTTTGGTCAAATGACTGACGGCGCAAAAATCACCGTTGATTTAGAAGCACTAAAGGTTATCGCACCCGATGGTACAACGTTTGATTTTAACATCAGTGAATTTCAACGCGAGTGTCTGTTAAAAGGATTAGATTCGATTGGCTGGACCCTACAGCACATTGAACAAATCAAAGATTACGAAGCAAACATTCCTGCTTGGCGTCGCTAAGTTAAGTAATGTGCAAAGCCCTCGCAAGTTACTCTGCGGGGGCTTTTTTATTTAGATTGGCATAATACGCTGCCAAAGATTCAATATCTGCATCAGATAAGACTTTAGCAATCGGCTCCATCACCGCAGATGGTCGCCTGCCATCACGAAAATGCAATAATTGTTGTTTTAGATACAGCTCTTTCTGTCCCGCTAAATTAGGGTAGATTGGCGATTGTGATATACCGTTATTCCCGTGACAGTTGGCGCACAACATAACCGTAGCGTGTAATGTCTGCGGTATTTTTGCTACTGCGATATTAGATACAATCAATAAACTCAATAACAATCGAGATAGTGCCATCTCAACTCCTAATTTAGCCTTGGTTGGGCAATATTTTGGATAAAGTAATTAGTTAAATCATCTCTAGTAACAAACTCCGTAAAGAATGGCCCTTGCGCATAATGACACCCCATTTCTTGCAGCTGCAATAATTGTGACAAATCTTCCACACCTATCGCGGTGACCTCAAGATTAAGCGAAGTAGCCATCGCAATAATCCCTTGGATCAAATTTGCCGCCGTTGGATCGCTATCTATCTGCGCAATATAAGAATTGGATAATTTAATACCATTAAACGGGAAGTGCCTTAAATCTGAGATATACGCGCCGCGCTCACCAAATTTATCATATAAAATTGAAGCGCCCATTAACGAAAGGTCTTGCAGAATTTCCTCTAAATCTAACCATTGGGTTGCAATATAACTTAGCGGAACCTCTAATGCTAAGCGCTCAACAGGTAACGAGTGTTGCTCTATTATTGCAGCAATTCGCTTGGCGACATTCCTGTCTCTCAATTGACCGTGCGACAAATTGATGCCAACCTTAAAGTCGTCGTAGCCTTCTTGCTTCCAATAAACTAAATCTTTACAGACCTGCTTAATTAGCATGAAACCAAGTTCTTGTACGCAACCACTCGCTTCCGCTAGCGTATAAATTTCATCATTTTTAATCAGGCCAAACTCAGCGTGCTGCCATTGAAGACAAGCTTCCACTGTATTAATGTCATCTCCCTTAACTTCGCAAACTGGCTGGTAAACTACGTCTAATCTCACTTCATTAATTGTCGCTAATAATTCTCGGCGCAACTGAAAGTGAATCAGTGCTTTCTTGTTGTAGGCTCTGCCAAAGCAACCAATCGGGTTTTGATTACTCCAAGCCGCTAATAGCGATGCTTCTGCATTCTTAAATAAAGACTCGGCACTAATGCCCTGCTCAGGATAATAAGATAGCCCCTGCTTGAAGTTAAACTTAATCACTTTATCAGCAATTTTTAACTCTCTTTGATTAACCTTATCAATCTTTGCAGATACCACTTCTAGTGCATCGACGTTAGGTAAATCGGGCAACAATACTGCAATTCGACCATTAGACACTCGTGCTAACGAATCTTCAGCGCGCAGCGCTTTACGAACACGTTCGCAATACTCCGTTAGCAGGCCATTTGCTATCGGTTCCCCATATGACCTTTCTAGTTGCTCAAATTCACTGATATCAATATAAATGACGGCCACAATTTTCTTTCGTCGCCGAGCGCGACCAATCATCCCTTCTAGTCTGTCTTTTGCTAATACAGCATTAGCTAACCCTGTTGGAATATCATAGTTAGCTAAGTAGGTGCCGGTCTTTTGCAACTCTTTATCCATCGTAATATCTTGGCTAAGCCACACGATGCATTCGATATTGCCCTCACTATCTAGTAGTGGGTTTACCACTAAATCACTCCAGTATTTCACCCCTGAGCGCCGGCGACAACGTAATACCCCACGCCATATATCTTTATTCTGGACCGCATTCCACAAATACCGATAACTTTCCTCATCTAACGTATCATTCTTCAAAAATGAAACATCCTGGTCTATCACATCATTGCTTGAATAACCTGTTTGCTGCTCAAAGACTTCATTAACAAATACCACTTTACCTTGTGAGTCGGTAATAAATACCGCATGTTCTGCAGCTAAGCTTGCCGCGTAAAATGCGCGATATTTTAATGTGTCGGTCGAGTCTACGTAGTCAGATAGTTCCAATAACAAACCAAGCACATTACCACTTTGGCTGCGCAGTGGTTTTTGTTTTAGCTGCATTCGATGCGACTGACCAGTCGACCCGATGGCAACATCATGAACTGAGCTATCACTGGTGGAAATAAGTCGCGAAATCTGGCTAGGCAAGGCAACCTTAGCTCGCTTACCAATTAAGTCGCGCTCTCCAAGTAGCGCCGTCATTTTAGAATTAATTTTATTAATGACACCAAATTGGTCCATCAATAATACGGCATTATTTCGGCTCTCAAATAAACTAGCCGATATTTCTTGGACATACTTGAGCTGCTCTACTGTCTCATCCCCATCATTTACCACGACAATATAGGCCAGCAGCCTTTCATTATCTTCAATCACGGCTCTACACACCTTGATCATCACTGGTTTACCAGTGGTTAACAGCGTGGTATTTAAAGTCACAGCATCTACGGTGGTGGCTAAAGCCAGTGAAGATTTAAGCTCATCATGCGCAATATTAATAAGGTTTGATAACTTCATGCCGGTCAGCGAATCAAAACCAGTTAATTGCTGCGCCAACTGATTAACTTCTAAGACCTCTAATGTGTCTGTCGATAGTATTAATTGCGAGAAAAGAACCTGTTCTGTTTCTTGCTCCTGAGAAGCTGGAGCGGCATTGATTCGTTCAAATGTTGTAACAACAGTCCAATGCTGCCCGGCAATATCAATCCTCTGACAATGAAGCGCTAACACCTGACCTTTAGAAACGACGACTTGTACTATAAATTCTTGATTTAGGTCATCGGGGCATTCGAGCAGGGATTCAAAATCAGCAGGCTGCAAGAAACTAGCAATATGCTCATCGACAATGTCAGGATTAAGCGGAGAAAGTAATATACTAAGCTTTGGGGATGCGTGACTAATTCGAAAGTCTTTGTCTAATACCAGCTCATTTAGGCGAAATAACACCGCCATTGAATCTTGCAATAACATATTGTCTTCATACGACATTGTTGGGAAGTTTACTTTCATTAATTACGCTTAACCCTAGTAAGTAACATAGACATGGATCCGTGAGAATTGGTATTATGCGTCATAATTAGCAAGCAAATTAACCATATAATATTCGACATGGATCATAAGAACATTAATTTCACAATCAACTCTACATTAGCTAAGTCATTCAATCAACAGGGATGTCTTTACATTAATGCCCCGGTTAATTGGGACAATTTTTCTGAGGTTGCTGTTGCCCTTGCCACCCAAATTGATGCTGCTATTGAAAATAAAGATGTAGGTGCCGATTTGCATCGTTGGCAGCTCAATTTCGAAGACGTTAGACTCTATTTAACTTATGAAGATAACTCTCAAAGTTTATGGCTAGAACTTGATAAAAAAGAAGATCAAGAGACGCTAGACTTTATCGCCGGTTTAATTGGGAAGTAATATGAGCAACCCCAATTTGGCGAGAAACACTGACTACGCACTTTTAACGCCTGACTTTATGTTAGATGCCATTGAATCAATTGGTCTATATCCATCTTCAGGTTTACTGGCGCTAAACAGTTATGAAAACCGAGTTTATCAATTTAGCAGTGATGACAATTGTCGTTATGTCATTAAGTTCTATCGTCCAGGCCGTTGGAGCAAAGAACAAATCATTGAAGAGCATGAGTTTAGTATCGAGCTTAGCGAACAAGAAATTCCTGTGATAGCGCCGCTAAAATTTGATGGTACTTGCCTACAGCATTATCAAGGCTTCCCCTTCGCCGTTTTCCCGTGTCAGGGTGGACGCCAATTTGAAGTAGACAATCTTGATCATTTAGAATGGGTAGGACGTTTTATTGGACGCATCCATCGCGTTGGCCAAGCAAAACAATTTAAGCACCGGCTTAACTTAACAGCGCAGAATTTTTTACTCCAAGCTCAACAATTTTTAAGTCAATACCAAGAAATTCCCGATTATCTGCGAGTTCCGTTTAATACCGTTTTAGACCACATTGTTGAACTCACTCAAGAAAAGATTGCAGGCGTCGGTCAAGTTAAACAGCAAAGAATTTTTGGCGATTGCCATCCAGGCAATATTTTATGGACTGAGGCAGGGCCACACTTCGTTGATCTAGACGATAGCGTTAACGGTCCTGCAATTCAGGATCTCTGGATGATGTTAAGTGGTGACCGCGCCAATCAAATGTTGCAACTTGATGTGATCCTAGAAGGCTATGGTGAATTCTGTGACTTTGATAGCAAAGAGCTTGCTTTAATAGAGCCCTTGCGTGCCATGCGTATCGTGCATTACATGTATTGGTTGGCGAAGCGTTGGGATGACCCAGCTTTTCCACACAACTTTCCATGGTTCAATACCCCCCAATATTGGGAGCAGCAAGTACTTGCACTTAAGGAGCAAATCGCCGCATTACAAGAGCCACCACTAACCATGCCAGGTCAATTTTAATAACATCGGCTAACAGTGAACTTTTCAATGATTAGCTGTTCATACTAAATTAAGACTAATTCCCTATCATTAGATCTAATTCATGATAGGCTATGGCCAAATTAATTTAAGGATTATCACCAATGAAAAAACTTGCAGTTGTGCTTTTGGCACTCGTTTTAAGCCCTTTCACTCAAGCAGCTGAATTTAGTGAAGGCACGCATTACACAGTCATTAGCAATAAAGCGCCAACCAAACAGAAACAGGTTGTCGAATTTTTCTCATTTCTGTGTCCAGCCTGTTACCGCTTTGAGCCATTAGTTGATAACCTAAAGCCAAAATTAGGTGCTGATGTTAAGTTTACGAAAAATCATGTTGAGTTCATGGGAGGAAATCTAGGTAAAGATTTAAGTCATGCTTCAGCAATCGCACAATTATTGAAAGTTGAAGACAAGGTAAACCCAGCTATCTTTAATGCTATTCATCAAGAACGACGTCGCATTAGCGGAATCGATGAATTGCGTACAATCTTTTTAGACCACGGCGTAGAAGCAAAGAAATTTGACGGAGCTGCGAAAAGCTTCATGGTTAAGGGTAACATTTCAAAAATGAACCATAACAGCAAGAAATTCCAAATTCGCGGCGTACCAACATTTATTATCAACGGCAAATACCAGGTAAACAACAAAGCCATTTCTAATGCTAAGGTATTTGAAGATTTAGTCATTTACTTAACTAATAAAAAAGATTAATCAACTTTCATCATTGGTATAACGCTAGGTCTGAGTAAGTTTTCAGCAAAGCACTCAATCAAGTAATAGCGAGCTGGTGAGCTGGTGAGCTGGTGAGCTGGTGAGCTGGTGAGCTGCAGGATAATGTAGCGTTCTAGAAAATAAAAAAGGGGCATCTAAAGCCCCTTTTTTATTGAATGGATCGTAAAATACTAAACGTGGCGGATAAATCCAACTGCATCCATCGCTTTCTCTAGCGTAATCGACGCGCGAGCCGATGCTCTTTCCGCTGAATCCTTCATAATAGCTAGTAGCGCCGTTTCATCTTTGCGAAGTTCAAAGAAACGTTGCTGAACCGGCTCAATAAATGAAAGCACGGCATCTGCTGTATCTTTCTTAAGGTGTCCATACATTTTATCTTCGTACTCAGGTACTAGATCAGCGACACTTCGCCCGGTCGAACAAGACAGTAATGTCAGCAGATTCGATACGCCAGGCTTTTCAACCGCATCAAAATAGATACGGCACTGTTCATCAGAATCAGTGACCGCTTTTTTCAGCTTTTTCTCAATCTTCTTTGGCTCATCTAGCAGCATAATGAAATTGTTAACATTGTCATCAGACTTAGACATTTTCTTGGTTGGTTCTTGTAGGCTCATGACACGTGCCCCCACTTGCGGGATAAACGGCTCAGGTACCTTAAAAACATCACCATAAAGATTATTAAACCGAGTAGCGATATCACGCGTTAGTTCAATGTGTTGCTTTTGATCTTCACCCACTGGTACACGATCTGCCTGATACAGCAAAATATCGGCAGCCTGAAGTACAGGGTAACCATAAAGACCAACATTAATATTGTTGGCATGGCGTTGAGACTTATCTTTAAACTGCGTCATCCGATTTAATTCGCCCATTTGCGCATAACAATTTAATACCCAACCTAGCTGGGCATGTTCTGGCACTTGAGACTGAACAAAAATAGCACTTTTCTTTGGGTCTAAACCACAGGCGATATACATCGCAAGAGCATCGAAAACACGTTCACGCATCTGCTTTGGATCTTGACGTACCGTAATGGCATGCAGATCAGCAAGCATAAAGAAACAATCATTTTCTTCCTGCATCGGCAGCCACTGACTGATTGCACCAATATAGTTACCAATAGTTAGGCCACCAGAGGGCTGAATTCCACTTAAAACAACAGGTTTAGACATGACAATTATTTCTCTTTATTTACTAATGTTAGCTAATTCATTTCGCATTTGGTCAACCACTACTTTGTAGTCTGGTTGATTAAAAATCGCAGACCCGGCAACAAACATATCTGCACCAGCCTGCGCTATCTCTGCAATATTATCGACTTTAACGCCACCATCAACCTCTAATCGTATATTTCTACCGCTTTGGTCAATTAATTTGCGAACTTGGCGTAATTTATCCAGTGTTGAAGGAATAAAGCTCTGGCCACCATAACCCGGATTAACCGACATTAATAAAATAACGTCTAATTTATCCATCACAAACTCTAGGCAGCTCAATGGTGTTCCAGGGTTTAAAACGACACCGGCCTGACATCCCTGCTCTTTAATCAGTTGTAAGGTGCGATCTAAATGCTGTGTAGCTTCTGGATGAAAAGTAATAATTGATGCACCGGCTTTGGCAAATTCCGGCACTAATGAGTCAACCGGGCTCACCATCAAATGCACATCAATCGGTGCAGTAATACCATAATCGCGTAGTGCCTTACATACGGCAGGGCCAAAGGTTAGGTTTGGTACATAGTGATTATCCATAACATCAAAATGCACAACATCGGCACCAGCGGCTAATACTTTATCAACATCTTCACCCAAGCGGGCAAAGTCAGCGGATAAAATTGAAGGGGCAATTAGAAAGTCAGTCATGGCGAATCCAGTATCATTGAAAGAGCGCAATTCTACAGGATAGCAGGAGGGGGGGCTAGTTTTTGTTCATCGCGCGCGTAGCACGTACAAAAAGGGCGCCTTATCTTAAGCGCCCGATTATCAATCAATATACAACTTATAAATCAATATCAACAGAATAAGAGATAACAAACAGAACGTTTGGCTCTATTGCGTTATCATCCATATCAGTGACTGAGAAAGTAAAATTATCTTTGCTTAAGCTTACACCGTAGTCACTCACGCTACCACCACCATCAGAATCGGAAATACCGTAGTGGAAACCTAGCTCTAGCCCTTGTGCAACTTCAAATGCCAAATCAGCGTATATATAGTGAGCGTCTCCAAAATCTGCTCCGGCTTCAGAGTCCGCTGTTACGAATGCACCAACAGTAATAGCTTCCCACGAAGCACTTGCATAAACCTCGCTCGCATCACAATCTCCACATCCTGGGAATCCATAAAAAATATAGCCTAGGTCAATTGCCACTTCACCAGCGTCAAAGCCATACCCTGCATAAAAATCAACCTCTGCACTAGTATCATCACCAAAATCAACATTTGAAGCCCAAGTTCCAACGTAAAAGCCAGACGCCGCATTATAGTCAATACCACCTGAAATAGCGGGTTGATCATCGGTTTGGGTCATTCCGCGCCACACATAGTTGCTGGTTACACCGACGTTAGCAGATAGCCCTTCAACGGCATGAGATTTTTCTGAGTAGATGCCAGCAGTTAGTAAAGTAGCAGACAAAATAAGTGATAACTTCTTCATGGTAATTCCTCTAATTAAAATTATTAATTTTTCTGAAACCAACAAAGCACTAACTAGGCCAACCCTATTATCGTTTGATTTCATTAAGTTTTTTATTATTTAATTATAATTTAGAGCAGACCACTGCACTATTTGAGTGCATAAAACAATCAACTTGGTGCGACAACCTATTGATTTTATGTTGTTTGTGCAATTTTAGTTCATTACAGGATTAAATGAGTTCGCTCTTTCGTTACCAATCACCACCAGGCATTTAACAATTACTGTTAAAAAACAGATATTTTTCCATTTCGTAGTAAATCACTTCGTTATCGGCTACTATTTAGTTATTCATCCGATTATTCAAGAAGAGGACTTATGTCAGTCATCCAAAAACCGCAACAAGACCCAGTAGTAGACTGGTTTCTTTCGCAGTGTCATTTGCATAAGTACCCTAAAAAAAGCACCCTAATTCACCGTGGTGATGTAGCCGATACTTTATATTATATCGTTGAAGGCTCAGTAGCCGTTTTGATCAAAGACGAACAAGGCAAAGAAATGATTTTGTCTTACTTGTCTAAAGGGGATTTTGTTGGTGAACTGGCGTTATTTGAAGATCAGCCTGAACGTACCGCCTGGGTAAAAACCAGAGAAGCTTGCGTTATTGCCGAAATATCATTTACACGCTTCAAGCAATTAGTACAAACTAATCCTGAAATATTAATGCGCCTTTCTAAGCAAATGGCTGACAGGCTACAAAGCACCAGTGAAAAAGTTGGTGATTTAGCATTTCTCGATGTAACCGGACGTATTGCCCAGACCCTACTTAATTTGTGTAAGCAACCCGATGCGATGACCCACCCCGATGGCATGCAAATTAAGATTACCCGCCAAGAAATAGGGCAGATAGTTAGTTGTTCACGTGAAACCGTTGGTCGCGTTTTAAAATTACTGGAAGAGCAAGAGTTAATTTCTGCTCATGGTAAAACAATCGTCGTATTTGGCACTCGATAAACACCCTATCATAACGCTGCAACATCCTGTTGTAGCGTTATTTTCTTTCAATATCACTCCTCTCCCCCTAGCTCAACCGATTACATTTCAGGTTAAAAAAACACCACATTTTCATTTTTTTTGAGCTAAAGCTCTATACTCTGGTCTGATCTGCTGTTACTATCGAACCCAACAAATGTTTCAAACAAGCGTTTTGAAATGACGATTATAACAACCTTAGCTGATTACAGAGGTGAGCATGCCAGAATATAAAGCCCCACTAAAAGACATTGAATTTGTAATGAACGAAGTTTTAGACTTTGAACAACACTACGCCAATTTACCAGGCGGAGACGAAGCATCTCCAGACCTAGTTAATGCCATTTTAGTTGAAGCTGCAAAATTCTCTGAAGAAGTGCTTTCACCATTAAACCAAATCGGTGACCAACAAGGTTGTACTCGTCACGAAGATGGTAGCGTTACAACACCTGAAGGATTTAAAGACGCCTATAGCCAGTATGTTGAAGGTGGTTGGCCATCGCTAGCACATGACACTGAATATGGTGGACAAGGCCTACCTGAGTCATTGAGTTCAATCATCAGTGAAATGGTTGGTACTTCTAACTGGTCTTGGGGAATGTACCCAGGTCTAAGTCATGGCTGTATGAACACATTAACAAGCCACGGTACTGATGAACAAAAACAAGCTTACTTGCCTAAATTAATCAGTGGTGAGTGGACTGGTACCATGTGTTTAACTGAACCACATGCAGGTACTGACTTAGGTCTATTACGCACCAAAGCAGAACCAAACGAAGACGGTAGCTATAATATCACTGGTACCAAAATCTTTATCTCTTCTGGTGAGCACGATATGTCTGAGAACATCATCCATATCGTATTAGCACGCCTACCTGGTGCACCAGCTGGTACTAAAGGTATCTCACTATTTATCGTGCCTAAGTTTAATATTGACGGCGAAAGTAACACACTAGATCAAAATGCAGTGACCTGTGGTTCAATCGAACACAAAATGGGTATCCACGGCAATTCAACTTGTGTAATGAACTTTGACGGTGCTAAAGGCTTCCTAATCGGCGCTGAAAACCGTGGCCTAAACTGCATGTTCACCTTTATGAACAGTGCGCGTATCGGTACAGCGATTCAAGGTTTAGCAGCAGCGGAAGGCTCTTTCCAAGGCGCATTAGCTTACGCTAAAGACCGCCTACAAATGCGTTCTTTAAGTGGTGCAAAAAACCCAGAAGGCGCTGCCGACCCAA
This sequence comes from uncultured Gammaproteobacteria bacterium, assembly GCA_937139475.1. Classification (GTDB taxonomy): domain Bacteria; phylum Pseudomonadota; class Gammaproteobacteria; order Enterobacterales; family Psychrobiaceae; genus Psychrobium. The sequence goes on from CAKZQF010000197.1 coordinate 42,339, forward strand.
TCATTGTACACCCAGATGTACGCCGTATGCTGTTAACCCAAAAAGCATTTGCCGAAGGCAACCGTGCAATGCTTTATTTTGGTGCTCAACAAAATGATATCGCGCACAATGGCGCAACACCTGAAGCACGTAAAGAAGCCAGTGACTTGCTATCTTTCCTAACACCAATCATGAAAGCATTTATGACAGAAACAGGATATGAAGCAGCAAACCACGGTGTTCAATGTTTCGGTGGTCATGGTTTCATTCAAGAGTGGGGCATGGAGCAAATCGTTCGAGACACGCGTATCTCAATGCTTTATGAAGGAACTACTGGTGTTCAGGCACTTGATTTATTAGGTCGTAAAGTACTAATGACTCAGGGTGAACTACTTAAAAACTTCACCAAAATTGTACATACCTTCGTTAAGTCTCAAAGTGAGAACGAAGCGATGGGTGAATTCATCAAACCGCTTGCCGACCTTAATAAGCAATGGGGTGAAGTCACTATGGAAATTGGTATGAAAGCAATGCAAGATCAAGACGAAGTTGGTGCTGCATCTGTTGACTACTTAATGTACTCAGGTTACGTATCACTGGCATACTTCTGGGCGAAAATGGCGGATGTTGCACAACGCAAACTAGCGGAAGGTGAAGGCGATGCGGCTTTCTACCAAGCTAAAATCGATACAGCGCGTTTTTATTACGCACGTATCTTACCGCGCACATTGTCGCATACAGCGATGATTAAAGCCGGTAACAGCACGCTAGCAGCAATCGATAGCGAACACTTCGCCTTTTAAT
>CAKZQF010000198.1 GCA_937139475.1 uncultured Gammaproteobacteria bacterium
GCGTTCAATCTGAGCCATGATCAAACTCTTCAATTAAATTTGATTGTTCAACTTAATGAACTAAGGTCTCAATGAATACTAGCTTGAATATTTTCTAGATACTAAATCCAGAAAATTTATTCACGCTTATCATAACTTGAAATATTTCTATTTCGTCGTGTAGACATGTATCAAATAAGAACCTCAGTACTTATCTTCAAATGCCCACACAGTTTATTTGAATACTAATTGTTAAAGAACGTTTTATCTCAACAAAGCATCGCTTTGGAGAACCGCTTCAAACCCTGTGGTTCGTTGCGTTAGGGCTGCGTATAATACGCTTTCCACTTTCGAAGTCAACACCTAATTTTAAACTCTTTCAAAAAGATTTTAAAACTAAGTTATTACCCTCTCTAACCCGTATGCTGCGTGGCTTTCTAAATCGCTTTAACTCTTTCGTTAAACCGCTTTAGCAATTGCTGCTCCGTGTCAGTGGATGCGCATTATAGAGATCCCATGGAACTTGGCAAGCGCTAATTTGATCTTTTATTTCGATCGCTTATTAAAAGAACAAAACTGCCATTTAATGTGAACTAGAGCACTTAAATCATAGACTTTATTCGTTCTCATCAAAGGGAAACATGCGGTTGCTTTGATTAAAGATGGTAAATGCGGCGTTTATGCCAATCGACTGTTGGGTTGCAATGAGAATAATTTTATCCGCAATATCTTTTGCCTGTGCTTTATCTTGAATAAACAACGTTGCGCTGTCGACTTGATCGCTAATGATCAGATCGTAACCACCATGGACTTGCTGTGTTTCTATCTTATATTGTGTCATCTTTCGCAGAAGCCTTATAAATAAAAAGCCCCGCTAGTAAAAATTAGCAGGGCTTTATGTTTAGGATGAATGCTCAGTTTTTGGTTTAATACAAGAACTAAGTACGTACATCCATGTAAGCAATCTCACAGCGCTAAGGTGCCGCCGCGTCAACCTTATTACGCTTGTGGGCGCATATGTGGGAACAATAGTACATCACGAATCGATGGCGAATCGGTGTAAAGCATCACTAAACGATCGATACCGATCCCTTCACCAGCTGTTGGTGGTAGGCCGTATTCTAGTGCAGTAATGTAGTCTGCATCGTAGAACATCGCTTCATCATCACCTGCATCTTTTTGTGCCACCTGATCAAGGAAACGTTGATCCTGATCTTCAGCATCATTTAGCTCAGAGAAACCGTTTGCGATTTCACGTCCACCAACGAAGAATTCAAAACGGTCAGTAATGAACGGGTTGTCATCATTACGGCGTGCAAGTGGTGAAACCTCTGCAGGGTATTCCGTGATGAAAGTAGGTTGCATTAATTGGTGCTCACCTGTTTCTTCAAATATTTCGATTTGAATTTTACCAAGACCCCAACTGTCCTTAACATCAATACCTAAGCCTTTAGCAACTGCTGTCGCTTGCTCGATATCGTTGATTTGTTCAACTGTAGTGCCCGGTGTGTATTTCAAGATTGCTTCAACAACGGTTAGACGATCAAATTTCTTACCAAAATCAAAGTCGTTACCTTGGTAATGGATTTCTGATGTGCCTTTAACGCTAATCGCAAGTTCACGTAGCATATCTTCGGTAAGGTCCATTAGCATTTGGTAATCAGCGTAGCCCCAGTAGAATTCAAGCATGGTGAATTCTGGGTTATGACGTGTTGATAGACCTTCGTTACGGAAACTACGGTTAATTTCAAATACGTTTTCAAAACCACCAACCACTAAACGCTTAAGGTTTAGTTCCGGCGCGATACGTAGATACATATCCATATCAAGCGCATTATGGTGCGTTTTAAAAGGGCGAGCTGTTGCGCCACCAGGGATAACTTGCATCATTGGCGTTTCAACTTCCATGAAGTTTTTCGCTGATAGGTAATTACGAATGAACGAAACAACTTTCGAGCGAATCTTAAATACTTCACGTGATTTTTCGTTAGCAATTAAGTCAAGGTAACGCTGACGGTAACAAGTTTCTTGGTCTGATAGGCCGTGGAATTTGTCAGGTAGCGGACGCAATGCTTTAGTTAGCAAGCGAACTTCAGTACAACGAATCGATAACTCACCGGTTTTTGTTTTAAATAGTGTACCTTTAGCTGCGATAATATCGCCTAAATCCCACTTTTTAAATTCAGTGTTATAGAAACCTTCAGGTAACAAGTCACGCGCAACGTATACTTGAATACGTGTGCCCATATCTTGAATAGTCGCAAAAGAAGCTTTACCCATGATACGACGAGTCATCATACGACCGGCAACAGCAACTTCGATTTGTTGTTCTTCTAGCTCTTCCTTTTCCTTACCGCCATGGGCGATATGAATGTCATCTGAAATGTCTTTACGACGAAAATCATTCGGGAAAGCTTGGCCAGCTTCACGCATAGCATTTAATTTTTCACGACGCTGCGCTACTAATTCATTAATGTCTACTACTTCGGTATCAACGCTTTGTTGTTCACTCATGGTAAGTGCATTCCTGTGGTTCAATCTTTAATTTAATATCGGATGTATCTTACAAGCCTTGCTTAAGACTTGCTTCAATAAATTTGTCTAGGTCGCCATCTAATACAGCGCCTGTGTTGGAACTTTCGATTCCAGTACGTAAATCTTTTATACGAGATGCGTCAAGCACGTAAGAGCGGATTTGGCTGCCCCAGCCGATATCGGCTTTGCCATCTTCAAGCACCTGCTTGTCTTCATTTTGCTTATCAATTTCAAGCTCATAAAGTTTTGCTTTCAACTGTTTCATTGCCGACGCGCGGTTCTTATGCTGCGAACGATCGCTTTGACATTGCACAACGGTATTAGTCGGTAAATGGGTAATACGTATTGCTGAATCAGTTTTGTTTACGTGCTGTCCACCAGCACCAGATGCACGGTAGGTGTCTACACGTAAATCTGCTGGATTGATGTCGATTTCGATATCGTCATCAATTTCTGGGTAAACAAATGCCGAACAAAATGAAGTATGGCGACGTGAGCTTGAATCAAATGGTGATTTACGAACAAGACGATGAACACCACTCTCGGTACGTAACCAACCGTGGGCATATTCACCAGCGAATTTAATCGTTGCACCCTTAATGCCTGCGACATCACCCGCAGTCACTTCTACTAGCTCAACTTTAAAGCCTTTGGCCTCACCCCAGCGCAGATACATACGCAGTACCATTTCAGCCCAGTCTTGTGCTTCGGTGCCGCCACTGCCAGATTGAATATCCATGTAGCAATCATTGGCATCGTTTTTACCACTAAACATACGGCGAAACTCGAGCTTTTCTAATAACGCCTGTAGGTCATTAAGCTCACTCTCTGCTTCATCAAATGTTTCTTGATCTTCAGCTTCAACCGCTAGTTCAAGCAGTCCTTCAACATCTTCAAGGCCTGTTTCCATTGAATCAATGGTATTTACAACAGCCTCAAGGCTCGAACGTTCCTTACCTAACGCTTGCGCGCGTTCCGGATCGTTCCAAACTGCCCCGTCTTCTAGCTCGCGAGTAACCTCAATTAGACGCTCACTATTGTGATCGTAGTCGAGATAATCTCTCAGCACATTTGAGCGCTGACGTAAGTCTTCAACTTTATTTTTAATCGGGTTAACTTCAAACATTGGGTAACTTCACTGCTAACTATTATAAGAACGGTAAAAAAGCCGCTTATTCTAACTAATATTTCACGAAATATATACCCAAAAAATTAGAAATTCAGATTGGTGGAAGATAGGGAAACAATGGAGTGATTAGGATTCATCACTCCATATACAGATGAGGGATTAATAGGTGCTAACCGCCTTATGGCGTGAGCAGGTCCAGATCTAACACCGAGTCAACAGCATTGTCCAAGGTAACACCAAATATTTGGCCTTCAGGATCTGGAATAGTGACATCAATACCTTGATATTGCTCAGGATCATCATTGGCACTGCTGCAACTAAAAGCAAGCGTATAGTCACCTTCAGGAATGAAGCCAAATGCATAGGTTCCAGTGTCTGTCACTTGTGTTGAGTTAACAGGCTGGACACTGCCAGCGGGAGGCATTGTTGCGGTAACCGTTGAATCATAATTATCCACTAGCAAAGCTGCATCAGTTATTTGTCCTGGGTAAATGTATACAAAGCTACCTGCTGGATCAGCATCCGGACAAGAATTAATTAACGCAGGAGAGACAGTACCTGACAATGACGAAACCGTTGAATTATCTACGATAGTTACGCCGTGTGGTTTTAGGTTGTATCGTTGGCCATTTCGATTCTGAACTAGCGCAGATCGTAGGTCAATATGGATTGTAAATCGTTGAACGCCCAGACTATCAACTTCGAAGCCGCCTAATCTTAACTTTTGGCTCGGCTGTTTCATCGGAACTTGGCCGCCATTGGCCTCTTCGATGACATAGCTTAAGCCATCACCATCGCTTTCATCTAAGACGTGAAGTATAAGGTTTTGGTATGAGCCGGGATCTAATTCAGTGTCTTCAAGTAGCAGTGCACTCTTACCACCACTGAGTTCCAATAGGTCGACTTGCACATAATCCTTGCCATCGGCACTGACATCTAAGATAAAGTTATCCTGGCCTTCTTTCACTAACTCGATAGCATCGATAGCAAGAAATACATTTTCAGCGTGATCAACTGGGGCATCAGCAATCGAGAAAGAAACCTTTGTTTTTTGTGTAGTCGTCGAGGATGAACCGGAGCCTCCACAACCAGCAATGATTAAGCTAGAACCAACCATTGCAGCAAGCACTAATTTTTTGGAAAACATATTTCTGTCCTATAGTTTTTGGGGATGTAGCATAAAAGGTCACTAGGCTAGCAGCTTCAAATAAACCTAAGCTGAACATTTCACCACACTAGTAAAATTAGGTTGATTTTATTTAAAACCTAGCAAAATGTATTAGTTTTAATAATAGCACAGGCTGACAAGTTGGTATGAAATTAAGCGGTTTATTAAACCGCTACAATGTGTTCAACCATCAACTGCAGGGAAAGCTTATTTCTAAACTCATTGATATCGAGTTTATATGCTACATGAGCCCATTCGATATTGGGATTTGGCCAGGTGTGGGTATCAACATTAAAAGCAATAGCATCAATAACAGTATTAGAGTGCTCTGGTGATAGCACAAGTTTCAAGTGTTTTTCACCGACTATACGCTGTTGCACAACACGAAATTTACCATCGAAACACGGCTCAGGAAACCCTTGCCCCCAAGGACCAGAATCACGCAATTTCGCCGCCAAATCGATGGTAAATTCGGAACCTGTTAGCTCGCCATCACTGAGGATTTTTCCACTAAGTTGATCCTCATTTAATGTCTCTTTAGCAAGTTGCTCAAAGAGTGATGCGAAGCGTTCATAATGTTTCTGCTTTATCGATAGACCAGCTGCCATCGCATGACCACCAAATTTAATAATAACTTCAGGCGCTAAGGTATTAATTCGCTCAAGTAAATCCCTTAAGTGCAACCCTTCAATTGAACGTCCAGAGCCTTTTAGCTCGCCATCACCACTATCAGCAAACACGATTACCGGACGATGAAACTTCTCTTTAATTCGAGAGGCAACGATACCGCTAACCCCTTGATGCCACTCGGGGTGAAACAGTGCAAACGCATAAGGGATATCACCATCACCTTGGCTAAAGGGCAGCTTTTCAATAATATCCAAGGCTTCTTTTTGCATACCCGCTTCAATTTGACGCCTGTCCTTATTAAAACCATCGAGTTCAGCAGCAATTTCTCGCGCGTGTTGATAGTTATCGGTAATTAAACACTCAATCCCTAGAGACATGTCATCCAGGCGGCCAGCGGCATTTAAACGAGGGCCAATAGCAAAGCCCATATCAGAGGCAACAACGCGGGAGATATTGCGTTTAGCAATTTCTAACAACGCTTGAATACCGACACGGCAACGCCCCGCTTTAATGCGGCTAATTCCTTGTTCAACCAAAATACGGTTATTGCTATCAAGCACCACCACGTCGGCCACCGTGCCAAGGGCAACAATATCAAGAAATTCCGCCATGTTAGGCTCTGCGATGCCAGATTGGGCAAAGTAGTTCTCTTGGCGCATTAATGCACGCAGTGCCAGCATCACATAAAATGCAACACCGACTCCGGCTAAGTTCTTACTGGCAAAGGTACAACCCGGTTGGTTTGGGTTAACTATCGCATCGGCATTTGGCAAAGCCTCGCCAGCCAAGTGATGATCGGTGACCACCACATCAATACCCAGTTCTTTGGCACGCGCTACGCCGTCAATCGATGAAATGCCGTTATCCACCGTCATAATCAATTGTGTCCCTTGCGAGTGTGCAATATCAACAATGGGTGTAGACAATCCATAACCAAAATCGAAGCGATTTGGCACAATATAATCAATATTTTTCGCGCCGAAACGGCGTAAAGTTAGCATTGAAAGAGCGGTAGAAGTCGCACCGTCAGCATCAAAATCACCAACGATAGTAATTTTCTTATTGGCTTTAATTGCTTCAAGCAACAGAACTGCTGCTTTATCAGTGTCTTTTAAGGTACCAGGAGGCAACAAGTTCTTAAGTTGGTATTCCAACTCTTTGGCATTATTGATGCCGCGACTTGCATAGATTCGCTGTAACAGGGGTTGGGCAATAAAATCAAGATGGGATGATTCACTACTGTCGCGGCGTTTAATAATTGGAGTCAAAATAGCACCTAAATGCAATTGCTAAATGCAGTATGTTGCCTATTCAAAGGCAACAAATCAATGCTAAAAATAGATTTAACTCACTAATTACAACTATCGCTAGATACTTTCGCGTTAACAAGAGAAAGCTTGAGATTTGCGATGTCATCACAGCTTATTTGGTTCATTCCAATACCTAATTCAACAAGGGTTGTTAACCCCAGTAGTGGACTAACATCGGTAATGTTATTCTCCGTTAATATTAAGTATTTGAGCTTGGTTAAGTTTGATAACGGGTTAATATCAATCAAATTATTTCGTGCCAGAATCAATCCACTTAATTCAGTTAATTGCGCCACAGCACTTACTTCACTAATATGATTGCCAGAGCCAAAGATTATCTCCAAGCTTTGCAGCGAGCTTATCGACGTAATATCGGTAATATTATTGTCGGATATATCCAGAATTCTTAAGGAGCTAAAACCCGATAATACCTCTACTTCCGTAAGCGTATTTTTAGCAACGGATAACAGTTCCAAATTAATCAACGTTGACAATGAACCGATATCGACAATTTGATTTTGATTAATACTTAATATTTTCAGCCCCGCTAACCCAAGCAAGGGACTAAGATCTGAAATGTTATTTCGGTCTAAAAACAAATCGGTCAGTTGAGTTAATTGCGAGAGAGGTTCGATATCAACAATGTTGTTGTCAGCAAGGTTGAGCTTTATTAGCTGGCTCAGACTCGACAGCTCGGTAATGGACGTTATTTGGTTTTCATCAAGCCTTAAATAAATTAAACCAGTTAGTGCTTGAAGTGGCGCTATATTACTAATTGCATTATTCGATAAATCCAACACGCGCAATTGTGTTAGTTCACTAAGTCCGGTGAGGTCATTGCCGATACTAGCGGCATTACAAATAAGCTCTTTCACTTGAGATATAAATACCCAACCATTTGCAACAGCTAAGTCTTGCAAGCATGCCTTTAGCTGCGAGCTAGCAAATGCAATATCAGCAATTTGCGGAGCAGCTAAAACATTGATCGAATATGATTGTGATAATTGCTCATTGTCATGAGAAGTAACGACTAAAGAAAAGGTTAATACCTCGGGTTCTAAGAAACTAGGTGCAATAAAGCGAATAACCCCTTCACTTTTGTTTAGTATAACTTGCGTACCCGATGTTTGAGTCCACTGAATAGACTTTACTGTATCGTTAAAATCGCTCACATCGGCAACAAAAGAAACAACTTCCCCTTCACTTACAGTATTTGCGCCTTCGATTAATAATTGCGGCGTAACAGGGTCTTGAACATCTTGGGTACTATCATCAGCAACGCCAACGTTTGTATCAGATGCTATACCATCGCTATTCGTTCCATCTGTACCAGCTACATCAAGGCTAGCACTATTACTAGATTCACTTGCTATTGAATTATCGCTACTACTGCTACTTCCGCCGCCACATCCACTAGCAATCGTAAGCGTCAGCAATACGACAATCAGTGATTTATCCATAATGAGCTCCATGTAGGTAGAACTCTTTAAGTTAAGCAGCAAAAGTTTATTTTGCAAAGATCCCCTTGATCAAATCAAGCATTCGCTGGCTATCCACCGTCATACAAATATTGGTTGTAGGTCTGCCTTGCCAAAAGTCTACAGCGTAAGTTCTGCTTGGGTCTGCAACTACTGTTTGGCCTATAGCTATCCCTTCTGTTGCCACCCGAATGACTCCTGGCTCTGATGTGAATAAGCTTGGGTCGATGGCGTAAATCACCGTAGATGCATCATGCACATAGCAGCCATCAATGCCGACGTTATTGCGGTAAAAGTCAAAATAATATTGCGTTGC
>CAKZQF010000199.1 GCA_937139475.1 uncultured Gammaproteobacteria bacterium
TCTTGAAAACCGGCAACGGTTTATCCCGTTCTAGGGTTCAAATCCCTATCTCTCCGCCACTTACATAGAGAAGCCCGATTACATTAATTTGTAGTCGGGCTTTTTGCTTTCTGGGGTTTGGTTGATGTAAGGCAACGGTTTATTTCCACTCCTGTTGCTAGGCTTTAAATCCCTATCTCTGTGCCACTTATTCAGAAGAGCCCGTTAACATTTGTTTGTTGACGGGCTTTTTGCTTTCTACGTTATCAAAAAGCCGTTATGGTTTATTTCCACTCCTGATGCTAGGGTTCAAATCCCTATCTCTGTGCCATTAATTTAAAATAAATAATTGACTTTTAAAATGAATTAGCGGCTTTATATCTAAGGAAAATTACTCCCTGTTACAATCAAAAGCATTTTTTTTATAGCTAGCGCATTAATGAGTGAAATTAAAGGTGTAACGTCTGATATTAACCCCAACACGGTCAAAGAGTGTACTGATAAGGTGATCAATGAACTCCTCTCAGCATTTGATTGAGCAGGAGAAGGGGATGTTACCTCCCAGAGCAAAAAGCAAGTTAGGAACAAAACAATGGTAACTACCCGCCACGACATTTCCTTAGCAATTCTTCCTAATCTAGACATCAATTCACCAAAATACTAGTGATAAAAATGAGGATTATAATCCGTAATATGGAGTGCTGAGCTCTTTTTCTGGCTTGTAAGTAATTGATTTGATTTAGGGGGGTGATCGGTAGGGATATGAAAAAAGGTGTCGGTTATCACAAGATAAGCTTTATACTTTGTCGGATGCACTTGAGTGTTTGCTATGCGGTTTACTTCCTTAAATCACGGGAGAGACACATCATATGTACAGTGTGAGACAAAATGTTGTTCATCCAGCTAAGTTATTTAATGATATTATGACTTCGTCTATACTCCGATGGCGTACATTTTTTTAGTTCCATAAAGCGTCGATTAAAGTTTGATAGATTTCCGTAACCACATTGGAAAGCTATCTCTGTGATGTCTTGTTCACCAGCGACAAGTAAACGGCACGCTTCCATAATTCGAACAATATTAACGAAGGACACAAACGTACGACCAGTACTTGTTCTAAAAAATCGGCTAAATCCTTGTGGTGTTAAGCCAACCAATTCGGCAATTTCTGTTTGCTTAATCTCATCAATCAAGTGACTTTGAATATAGTCCATTACTGTTTTCATTCGTCCACTATGAAACTCGCTATTGTCGATGGCATAAAGTTCGCTAGTTAGCTTTTGGGTTTGTTTACTTTTACTTATACCATCTAGAATATCAATGAATTGACTTAATCGACTTAGTCCCTCAACGGTATGAAGAGTTTTTAATTTGTTCCCAAGTTCAATGGCGTCTTTACCTTGAATGTTAAAGCCGCGCTTGGCATTTTCAAATATTTCTAATAACACATTGGCATCAGGTGAGTTTAAAAAATCATCGCCTAAGCAGGTTGGGAGAAATTGCAAGGTCACAAGCTCATTGTCCTGATTAGTAGATTTATCATTTGCCCAACAATGAGGGATATTGGGACCAATTAGTACTAAATCTCCACTTTCAAATTGCTCAACACTATCGCCAACAAAGCGAATACCACTACCTTTGATAATATAGGTTAATTCACACTCTGGGTGATAATGCCAGCCGTGATCGTCTTGCAAATAATCGCAGTGGATATGCTGGGTTCGAAAGCAGCTATGACCTTCTAATTCAACGGTTTCAAAGAGTGGTTTCATAAATTATTCCAGGCGATAAGCACGACTTAAAGCTTAAGCTTTAAGTCGTTAATTGGCAAATTCGTTACAGTCCTAATATTAACCTGTTAGTAGCATCATCGCTGCCACCATCTGCAAAGTCATCGAAGGCGTGGTCAGCAGGGCGGATAATATGCTTATCAATGAATGGTGCGCCCTCTTTGGCGCCATCTTCTGGGTGCTTTAGGCAACACTCCCATTCTAGTACGGCCCAACCGTCAAAATTATTGGCCGTTAGGCGAGAGAAGATACCGTTAAAATCAACTTGTCCGTCACCTAGTGAACGAAAACGCCCTGGACGATCTACCCAACCTTGATAACCGCCATAAACCCCGCTACGACCATTTGGAATAAACTCAGCATCTTTAACATGGAATGCTTTGATGTGTTCATGATATATATCGATAAAGGCTAAGTAATCCATCTGTTGCAACACAAAGTGGCTTGGATCATACAAAATGTTGGCACGCTTGTGATTACCCGTTGCCTCTAAGAAACGCTCAAAGGTCACACCATCATGTAAGTCTTCGCCAGGATGAAGTTCATAGCATACATTGACACCAGATTTGTCAAAAGCATTTAGGATCGGTGTCCAGCGTTTAGCTAACTCCTTGAATCCTTCTTCCACTAGACCTGCTGGGCGCTGCGGCCATGGATACACGGTCTGCCATAATAATGATCCTGAAAATGTTGCATGGCTAGTCAAACCTAAGCGCTCACTCGCTTTTGCCGCATCAAACAGTTGAGAAACTGCCCAATCGGTTCGTGCCTGTGGATTTCTCTGTACGTGCTCAGGAGCAAAGGCATCAAACAATGGATCGTAAGCAGGGTTCACCGCAACCAATTGACCTTGCAAATGCGTAGAAAGCTCGGTAATGGTTAAGCCAAACTCTGCCGCTGTGCCTGTGAGCTCGTCACAATAGTCTTGACTGTTGGCGGCTTTCTTAAGATCCATACAGCGAGGGTCCCATGTAGGTAGCTGCACCCCTTTGTAACCCAAGGAACCCGCCCATTGGCAAATGCTTCTAAAGTTATTAAATGGAGGATTGTCACCCATAAATTGGGCAAGAAAAATACCAGGGCCTTTAATTTGTTTCATCATTATCTCCTCTAAGTGCTTACTTTGTGCCATTTCTGATCGGAATTGCTGCTTTGAACTAAGGTTTCGATAATGGCCATACCATGAACGCCATCATCAATCGTTGGATAGTCAAAAGACGATTTATCACTTTGGCCGTGCTTTTTATAGTGATGCACAGCATCACCAAAATGACGGTATATATTGGCAAATGCCTCTAAATATCCTTCAGGATGTCCCATTGGGGTGCGAGTGTTTATCGCTGCTGCGGGACTATGATTTCCACCAGTGCGAAAGATTTGAGTTGGCTCATCTAACCATTTAACCTCAAGGGTATTTGGCTCCTGTTGATGCCACTCTAAGCCACCTTTTTCACCATACAAGCGAATAGAAAGGTTGTTTTCTTCACCTACGGCAACTTGACTGGCGTGTAAAATTCCCTTGAGTCCGTTAGATAAATGGATTAATGCTACCCCGTCGTCGTCAAGCATTCGGTTCGGCACAAAAGTAGTAAGCTCAGCGCTAATTTCTTCAATGCGTTCGCCACTGATATATTCTGCGAGATTAGCGGCGTGGGAACCAATATCCCCCATACAACCACTTAAACCCGATGTTTCTGGGTTGGTGCGCCAAACTGCTTGTTTATTGTCTTCTGTTTCAGCTTGCGCAAGCCAACCTTGGGTGTATTCCACCACGACTTTGCGTAGTGCTCCGAGCTGGCCACTTTTGACGATTGCGCGTGCCTCTTTGACCATCGGATAACCCGTATAAGTATGAGTTAGACCAAATAATAGTCCTGTTTCCTGTACCTGTTGTTTCAGTAATTTAGCTTGGGCCAAGTCCAATGTTGCCGGCTTATCGCATATGACATGAAAGCCAGCTGACAATGCTGCTGCTGCGACCGGATAATGCATATGATTAGGAGTAACAATTGCCACAAAATCCATGCGTTGGTCCGCTGGGAGCTTAGATTCTTCCTCAAACATTTTCTCAAAGCTTTGATAGTTTCGATTACTTTCAATGCCTAACTCTTTGCCAGAGTCAATCGCGCGCTGTGGATTTGAACTAAACGCGCCACACATTAGTTCAATTTGCCCATCAAGGGCAGCTGCATATCTATGAATCGCACCGATAAAAGCGCCTTGACCGCCGCCGACCATCCCCATACGTAATTTCTTAGCCATAAACTGACTCCTTTTTCTCGTTATTTCTTAACGTTAATTTAAGCAGTGCGGTGCTTCTCGCTCTACGTAGTAATTGCCTTCTTAATGATACTTTTTTGCAGTGTTAGCCATTGGTTAAATCTAGCAAGGTGATTTGGCAAAACTTTAGGGTCATTGAATGACTAACTCGCTGGTTTGCTTTTATTTCACATGATGGAAATTCAGGTTGATTAGGTGTGTCTGGGAAATATTGTGGCTCAAGACAAACTCCTTCATGACTACCATGAACGTTTGAAAGGGCCAATTGATTGCCGGTATAGCACTGCAAACCCGGTACAGTGGCATATACTTTCATTAATAACTGTGTATCTGGACTGTAAAGCTCACCTCGTAGTGATTCCGTTTCCGTTTCTATACCTGCCCAATTATGGTCAAACCCGCCAAACTCCAAAATATCTGGAAGTTGACTGTCAATGACTGGGCCAAGCATAATAAACTCTGTTAAATCAAAAGGACTATTTCTCACTGGCATAATCGGACCAAGTGGTATTTGTTGATGATCTACAGGTGTATAATCTTCCGATGGGATCCTCAAGTAATGTTGTTTAATATCGCCAAACCCTGACAAATTAAAGTAGCTATGGCTGGTCATATTGAAGTAAGAATCTTGATCACAATAACCTGTCCAACTGATCTTTAATTCATTTTCATCTGTGAGGCGATAAGTGACTGTAATGTCTAATGTTCCTGGGTATCCATCATTATCTTGACGTAGTTGAGTCGATAATATCAATGTATCTGACTGCGTTTGTTCTTCGACTTGCCAAATTAATTGATGACAGCCATTTTCTCCACCGTGTAAATGATGCTGCTGATTATTCTTATCAAGTAGGTATATTTGATTGTTGAGGGTAAACTGCCCATTTGCGATACGGTTTGCGCAGCGTCCAATCATCGCTCCGTGATACATATCGTCTTGTTGATAGCGAGCTAAATTGTCATAACCTAACACTGTATTAATCAGTCCATGTTGTTTCGTTGGAATGTTTAACTCGATGATCCTTGCACCTAAATTAAGAATACGCGCACTGCCACCGTTATTATTACGGATTTCATATGCTTTTAGTCTACTCATTTCTCTACCAAGTCTGCACTTAACTCAATTCCTCAATCTAAAAGCCAGTGGATAAATGCGCTACGTGTTAGTTAGCTTATTGTTAGTATTTTTTTAACCTTGGTAAAAAAGTATTTGTCTTCCGTTAAATGAAACGTAGAGAAGCGGCATGCTGGATTTTATGATGAGCGTAATTAAGTTCTTACACTGTTGAGGTTATTGAAATGAAATTATTACGCTTTGGTCCAATCGGCCAAGAAAAGCCCGGAATAGTAGACTCCGATGGCAATATTCGCGATGTATCATCTGTCATTAATGATATTAACGGCGCGCAACTAAGCGCAGAAGGATTAGCAATGTTAGCCGCTCTTGATTTAACTACATTTCCAATCGTTAATGGTGATGTTCGCCTAGGTAGCTGTGTCGGTAATATTGGAAAATTTGTCTGTATCGGTTTGAACTATGCTGATCACGCTGAAGAAGCTAACATGCCCATTCCGCAAGAGCCGGTGGTATTTAATAAATGGACAAGTGCTATTTGTGGACCAAATGACGATATTGTGAAGCCTCGCGATAGCGTCAAGATGGATTGGGAAGTAGAACTCGGTATTGTTATTGGCCAAGATGCTAAGGACGTTTCACAGGAAGAGGCTTTAGATTATGTCGCTGGTTATTGTTTGATCAATGATGTTTCTGAGCGTTATTTTCAGTTGGAAATAAGTGGCGGGCAATGGGACAAAGGTAAGGGATGTGACACTTTCGGTCCAACTGGACCTTGGTTGGTCACGAAGGACGAAGTCGGTGATGTGCTTAATCTAGACATGAAATTGAGTGTTAATGACGTGGTTTACCAAAACGGTAATACCAAAACGATGATATTTACGCCTGACTTCATTGTTAGCTATCTAAGTCAGTTTATGACCTTAAAAGCTGGCGATGTTATTTCTACGGGGACACCTCCAGGTGTTGGCATGGGGCAGTCACCTGAAGTATTTCTTAATGTTGGCGATCGTATCTCATTATCGATTGAGAAATTGGGGTCACAACATCAGCAGGTAGTAGCACCTTAACGCTATCTTGTACTTTTTGTTGGTTTGACGATTGTGTGTGTATTGGGGCGTTTATCGCCCCCTTTTTTACCTAAAATTAGGTAAAGAAAAATACCACCTTATACATTAGGCGGCATTTTTCGGGAAATCTCTTATTTCCGGTAGTTTTTTATGAACTTAATTGCATCGCGACAGATTTGTTCTTCCGACTCATACATTTTCCGCCAGATCTTAACCACAGGGATTAACTCTGGTAGGTTCAATCCAAATGCCTCAACTGCAAAAGTTCCTTGGTAATTCACTTCGTCTAACGCTGCAAAGGTTTCATCCCAACACACTTGTCCCGTTCCGGGGGTTGACCGATCGTTTTCTGAAATGTGAACATGATTGATTAAATGGGCATAAGTCTTTATGGCGTCGCTAGTCGACTTTTCCTCAATATTTGCATGGAAGGTATCATATAAAATACCGACGTTGTCAAAACCTATTTCGGTAACCAAAGCAGCCATGTCGGCGGTGGTATTAGTTAGGTAACACTCAAAACGGTTGATAAACTCCAGGCTAATCTCAATCCCTTGGTCTTTGGCGTATTGTGCTGTTTCCTTCATTACCTCAACACTCCATTGACGCTCTTGCTCAGTGGGGCCTTGTCCGGTAAATACACCTAGAGCGGTATGCAACAAGCCTGACACTTTTTTTGCTCCGAGTAACTTAGTTGCATCAATCGCTAGTTTATTGTTCTTTACTGCCAAAGCGCGTACGGCAGGATCTGGTGAACAAGGGTTATCCTCCTCGCCACGAGCAGAGATGGCTAATGGGGTTAAGCCTAGCGCGGCAATCTCCTTTGCGAGCCAACGGTAATGTTGCATATCGGAAAGGTCTAATACAGGGATTTCAACCATGTTATAGCCACTGTCTTTAACAAGTTGTAATTGAGGTAAATGCTCTTTAGTTACATGGGTTGTCCATAAAAACATATTCATTGCACAATTCATCTTCTCTACTCCATTATTAGGGGGCACGATACAGGAGAATCCTGTAGTTTATTTAATATGCATTATGTAATCGATTACATTTCAAGTCAATCCACTTAAAACGGTTTGATAAGAAAGTTGTTTAATTTAGTTGTTTGTATGATTGTGTGTAGTTTTGTTCGACATCTTGAATTATTCGATCGCGCTTTTTTTAAATGAATTTTGCAACTTAATACTGAAATTCCGTTCATTTAGTACATTTATTATTAGGTACCCTCTAATAGCATAGTCATTTTTCAATAACGAGATTATTTTGATGCATAAACTTAATCGCATGCTTGTTTTTATCCTAGTCTTCTATATTAGCTCCTGTAGCGTGTTGGACAATAAACAAGACAAACCGGTAAACCTGGTTGATGAAATTTCCGATGCCTTTATAAAGAAGGATGTGCACCTCTTTTTCTTTTTTAGAGATAATGGGCAAGAAGGCGTTTTCTTGGCCGCAAGTTATGATGGAATGCACTTTACGGAACTCAATGGGGGAAGACCTATATTCTCGGCTCCCGCTACTTTAGGTGATGGCTTGACTCGAGACCCCTCAGTTATACTAGGTACTGACAATCGATTCCATATGGTTTGGACCACTGGTTGGTGGCAAGGTGACCATTTTGGTATTGCGCATTCGGAGGATTTACTATCCTGGTCACAAGCGAAACGCGTTCCAGTTCATACAATGGATCCGAGTGCTTTAAATGTCTGGGCACCGGAAATCTTTTATGATGATCTTAATGATACTTACCAAGTTATGTTTGCCTCTACTCTTCGTAGTCTTCATGATAAAGAAACAAGTGAAATCGCCCCTGATGGTGTGGGTGCTGAACATCGTCAGTATGTTGTAACAACGAAAGATTTTAATCAGTGGTCAGATACAGATATGTTTTTTGACCAAGAGTTTAGTGTAATTGATGCGATGATAGTTAGACGAGCTGCGCATGACTATATCATGGTGATAAAAGATGAAACTTTAACGCCCAAAGCCGAAAAGAATCTTAAGTTGGTTTATTCTAAATCGGCCTTAGGGCCTTGGACAGAGGCTGGTCCTGCCATCACCCCCAAAGGGATGTGGATAGAAGGACCATCGTTAAATAGGATTGGAAAATATTGGTTCCTATATTTTGATGATTATGCAAAAGGTGGGTATGGTGCACTACGTTCAACTGACCTAGTTGAATGGCAGGATATCTCTAGTGACATGAGCTTTCCTAGGGGAATTCGTCACGGAACAATCCTTAGCGTACCAAGGGAGCGAGTTAAGCATCTAGTCAAGGGGTTGCTCGAAAACTAACTGGTAGAAGGGTGCAAACGATATTTTTTTACCAGACTAAAGCACTGCGGGCGCAGTGGAACTGCGAATAATAAGCTGATGTTCTACCACATCAGTTTTATTATCGATGGCTTGGCCATCGATAATATTACACAGTTTGTACATACTCTTTTCACCAATCTCTTCACCGGGCTGCGCGATTGTAGTCAGCGGTGGATCGCTAATTTCTGCGTAACGAATGTCATCAAAACCAATGACTGAAATATCACCTGGTACCGATAATCCAGCCAATTTTATTTCATGCATCGCGCCCAACGCCATTTCATCATTTGCGCAAAGCAGGGCAGTAGGTCGTGAAGGTTGGTTCAGTAATCGCCGGGTTATTCGGCGACCATCTTCAATGGTTAAGTGGCCATCGGTAATTAAATCTTCATGAATTGCAAGTTTGGCCTGTTTCATTGCTTTGGAATAACCCGCTTCACGTTCTCCTGATACCGCCTGAGATAATGAGCCTGAAATAAAAGCTATTTTTCTATGCCCTAATGAAATTAGGTAGTTAGTTGCGTCAAACGCCGCTTTGATACCATCGATTCGCACACTAGGTAGCCCAGCGAGGTCTGGGCTAGCGTTCTCACAGCTCACTACTAATGGTGGTAAAGAATTGGTATGACCGTTGCGTGAGACTACATCTTGATAAGGGGAAATACTGCCTAGTAATATAATACCGTCTGCTTGGCGTGAAAAAAACATGTCGCTAACTTGATTAAATGGCACGGTATTAAACTGAGTATCTTTAATCATGATGCTATAACCCTTAGCTTTTGCAACACTTTCGATTCCGCGCATAACACTCGCAAAATATGGAACGCCAAGCGCTGGAAGAACAACAATGATTAAATTGGTTTTACCCCGTCTAAAATTTCGTGCGAGTGCATTAACTGAATAACCTGTTTGTTCTATGGCTTGCTTTACTTTCTCTTGGGTTGACTCTCGCAGTTGTTCTGGCGTGTTAAAAAAGCGAGATACCGTGGCAGTAGACACCCCAGCTCGTTTTGCTACTTCTTTGATGGATGACATAGTCTAGCCTCAACTTATATTTACCGTATCATTGCAATATTTTTTTACAAATAAATTTTAGGTTATAGCTTAATGGAATCGATTTCATAAATACATGCTTTTCAGCATTTAAATAGATCTTATCTAAACAATAAAACTAATCGGATGACTTAATTTTACACATTTTTTTAACAAACCCTCTTGTGAATCTAAATGTAATCGATTACATTTAGATTCACAAGATAAACAAACCGGATTTAGTTGCCTTTATCTGATGGCACAACCGAGGAGTGAATAATGAATTATAAAAATAATATGTTAGACCGTAAAAAGATATTCCTGATTAGTCTACTCGCGCTATTTACTTCAGGGTTAAGCGCAGCGCTTCGGGCGACCATTGCAGGGGATTTGCAAGGTAACTATCTTGATGCCATTGATTTAACGCGCTCCACTATCATGATCGGTGAGATTCTAGGAGTTAGTTTTTTAGGTTTTGCTTTTACACTATTTATTGCCAGTCCATTGCTTGATGCGATTGGTATGGCGCGCTTGTTAGTGGCATCGGCTGTGTGTTTTATTGCCGGCACTCTCATTGTTATTTTTGCTGAGTCATTCGCTAGTGGAGCAAATATCTATTGGCCGTTATGGGTGGGGATGTTGCTCAGTGGTATAGGTTGGGGTTTAGTCGAAGGAACAACCAATCCATTGACAACGTCGCTATACCCAGAGGACAAAACGAATAAACTCAACATATTGCATGCTTGGTGGCCAGCTGGGCTTATTGTGGGAGGGCTTGCAGGTGTTGGTTTAGGTAGCCTAGATGTTAGCTGGAAACTACAGTTTGCCTTGGTACTCATTCCAGCAGTGATTTATACCTTAATGATTATTGGTGTGGTGTTTCCTCAAACAGAGCGAGCGGCGGCTGGTATTTCGATGAAAGATATGTTTATGGAAATATTCCGCCAACCCAGCTTTTTCATTTGGTTAGGTGCCATGCTGCTTACTGCGGCATCTGAGCTAGCGCCGGGCCAGTTGGTAGATTTGGTGCTGACTAGAACCGTTGGCATGGACGGTATTTTACTGCTTGTATATGTTAGCGGCTTAATGTTTGTGATGCGTCATTTTTCTGGCCCTATTGTGAAAGTGCTTTCCCCTGTCGGACTACTATGGTGCTCATGTTTGTTAGCGTCCATTGGTTTGTATTTACTAAGTGTTGCAAACTCGCCGATTACAGGTATTTTAGCGGCAACAGTATGGGGGTTAGGTGTGTGTTATATGTGGCCGACTATGTTGGCTACAACATCAGAGTTATATCCTCGGGGTGGCTCCTTTTTTGTCGGAACTATGGGCGCTACAGGGGCACTATCAATTACTTTTGTATTACCTCAACTTGGCGCTATCTTTGACCGCACGAAAATAGAAGTTGCTGGTTCACTAGAGCAATTTTCGGCACTTGAAGGTGCGCCTTTAGATGAAGCGTTGATGCATGCAGCGCAAGTTACTTTCCAATCTATCGCCATTTTGCCTGCCGCACTACTGCTAGTATTCGGTGGACTTTGGTGGAAAAACAAATCAAATGGTGGTTACTCGAGTGTTGCCATCTGCGATGAAACAGCAACAACAAAACAATAAATTAATGATGAAATCTAAATGTTACAAAATAATAAACGTAAGGTAATCTGAGTGTTATATGATAAATGAATATGAGAAAGGCTACGCAGATAAAACAAGCTTGGTTTTTAACTCATTTTTAAATTAAAATGTAATCGATTACGTTGTGATTTGTTAACTAAAACTATAATTACAATATGTAGGAGTGAACAATGCGATTAAACAGACTAAACAAAGCAATGATGCTGGCATGTGCTACAAGTCTAACCTTGCCAGTGATAGCACAAGAGGCAGACGTTAAAACGACAAAGGCTGAAAAGAAATTGGCGATTGAGCGTATTTCTGTAACGGCACAAAAGCGCATCGAAACACAGCAAGAAACAGCCCTAACCGTCAATACATTTGATGGTGATGCGCTTAAGAAGGCTGGCATATTTGATTTTGCTGATCTAGAAAAGTTATCTGCTGGTATTAGTATTGATGGTGATTCTGGACATGCTGCCAATATAAGTATTCGTGGTACAGGATCTCAGGCTATTTCTGGATTAGACGCCTCTGTTGCTGTATTTATTGATGGCGTTGTGCAAAACAA
Source organism: uncultured Gammaproteobacteria bacterium (assembly GCA_937139475.1). Taxonomy (GTDB): domain Bacteria; phylum Pseudomonadota; class Gammaproteobacteria; order Enterobacterales; family Psychrobiaceae; genus Psychrobium. Next base: position 11,731 of record CAKZQF010000199.1, read on the forward strand.
TGTTGGTTCTGCATTTAGTTCACTGCTCGATGTCGCACGTATTGAGGTGCTACGTGGTCCACAAGGAACCCTTTATGGTAAAAATGCCCCAAGCGGTGCTATTAACATTATTACAAATTCTCCTGACTCGAGTGAGTTTAACGGAAATGTTGAAGCAACGATTAGTTCATTTGATACGACAGAATATAAAGGTACCGTTAATATTCCGCTTGTTGAAGATGTGCTTGCATTACGAGTGTCAGGTCTATCAACGAAGTCAGATGGTTATATTTACAACGAACATCTAGAAAAACCTGCTAATGGTCGTGATCGCCAAGTAGCACGAGTCAAGCTTGGTTACACGCCGACTGATGATTTGGCGGCAACACTGATTGTTAATCATTCTGAGTCTGAGGTAGGGAATCCGCTACAACTGACTGGCGATAATATTTATCAGTTCAGCTCCTATGAAAACGATCAAGGCAGCGCGATAGATAACAATGACTCGGTGTCATTAGAAATCAATTGGGGCTTTGATGCATCAGAGCTAACCTTTATTACATCGTATCAGGACTATGACTTAACCGGCGATCGTGATAATGATTTTTCTCCAGCAGCAATTGGTGCAGGTGGCTCAATCATCACATTGTCACAAAGTGTGCGTAGTGTCACTCATGAGCTTCGCTTAACCTCAGATGATAGCGATACTATGGAATATATGGTGGGCTTGTTTTACTCTGACCAATCTCAAAAAGGTAGTAGTATTTTTGATAACGGTGGTTATAAGCAAGACTTAACGGGTGAGGATGTCACTAAGAGTTTTGGTGTATTCAGTAACAATACTTACTTTTTCGATGATGAATGGTCGCTAGCGTTTGGCGTCCGTTATAGTGAAGATAAAAAAGATACCGTTAATTCACAAGTAACGAACACAGGCACTACAAGCGGACAGGATGCTGATACATTTGATAATCTGTCGGGTAGCTTAAAGTTACGCTATATGCCAAATTACAATGAAACTTACTATGTATCGGTTGACCGTGCTTATCGTGCTGGTGGCTTTAATGTTCTTGCTCCTCAATCCTATAAGGATGAAGGATTTGGTGAATACGATTCTGAGTTGAGTCATGCGATTGAGTTTGGCGCCAAACTGTTACTGTGGGATGAGCGGTTCCAGCTAAACAGCGCAATATTTTATCAAACATTTGAAGACTATCAGCTAAATAGCTTCTTAAATGACCAAGCAATGGCTACACCATGGGGCTTGTTTGTTATCCCCGCGGGTAATATTAAGTTAAATGGTGAGGGAGCTGTTGCAAAAGGTGCTGAAGTTGAGTTTACGGCGCTAGTTAATGAAAACTTCACTGTCAGTGGGACGGTGGCTTACAATCGTGTTGAACTTGACGCGCTAGATAAAGCGCCGACAACATTTGCTAATGCGGGGTATGCTACTTACTCACCGCAACCGGGCTTAAACTTAGTGGTCGATCCACGTGTTATTGCTGACCCAACTATCGTACCAACAACATCACGTTCTGGCGAAGTGCTTAAAGGCAACCCTCAATTGACCGCTAGTTTGGTTCTTGAATACAAAGATAGCATTAGTGACAAACCGCTTGATTGGTTCGTTCGAGCATCAACCAAATATAATAGTGATCGCAACTATCGTGTGCTTGGAGCGTACAACAGCAGCGATTTTTCCGCTGGTATTGTTAGTCAAGATGGCACATGGAATGTGACAGTTTTTGCTAAAAATATAACGGATGAACAGTACTTAGTCTTTGGTAATGATGCCGAAACATCGGGGTTAGGCTTTGATGTCGGTATGCCTGGCGCACCGCGCTCTTACGGTGTTACCGTTGGGTACCGTTTCTAGTTAGTCCCTTTAAGCGGTGGTCTTTATGTTAGGCCGCCGCATTGCCATGAGGTTTAATATGCTTAGACGAGAATTTTTAAAGAAAGCCGCCATGTTACTTGGAGGGACCATTTCTGCTTCAGTGATCGCCGGTTGTATGCATGAAAGTATCGACACACCGACTGTTTTCCCGACCAAGCTGAGCAGCTTGCAAAAATTACAGTTAACCCTGCTTAGTGAGCGCATTATTCCACGTACCAATACGCCAGGTGCCATTGATGCGAAAGTCCCGGAGTTTATCGACATGCTGGTATCTAAATGGCATACCCCTCAAGAGCGTCAATCTTTTATTGAAGGACTAAATGACATGAGTACTTTTTGTGATGAAAAATTTGGTAATTCCTTAATTGACGCTAGTGACGCGCAACTTGACGCAACCCTTAGTGAATTTGAATCACGTGCAAGTAGTCAAAAGAACATGGACAATGATGCCATTTTCCCAATGCTACGTGAACTGGTCGTGGTCGGTTTTTTTACTTCGAAAGTCGGAGTTACACAGTCGCAGGTTCAAAACCATATGGCTGGTCAATTTATAGGGGACTACCCCGCAAATAATGTAGAACGAGCTTTCGCTCCTTTTTATTAAGCACGAACTGTAGAGTGGAGTCGTTTATGCAAAAATTAAAATATGATGCCATTGTTGTTGGGTCTGGTATTTCAGGTGGGTGGGCTGCCAAAGAGCTAACCGAAAAAGGCCTTAATGTACTAGTGCTTGATCGTGGCCGTCCAGTAGAACACATCAAAGACTATGTTACAGAACATAGTAACATATACGATCTTGAGCTGCGTAGCTATAAGCCACGCGAGCTCTATGACGAAGAATATCCAGTGCAGCAGCACAATCATGTGTTTAGTGAATTAACCCGTCATTTCTTTAACAACGATAAACAAAACCCATATGATTATAATGAAGATAATCCTTTTTATTGGCTTCGTGGCGACGTTGTCGGGGGGCGCTCATTAACATGGGGGCGTCAAGCTTATCGATTTAGTGCTTTAGACTTTGAAGCAAACAGCCAAGACAATCATGGAGTTGATTGGCCGATAAGGTATGAAGACATTAAAGACTGGTACTCTTACGTAGAAAGATACATAGGGGTTAGTGGTCAAAAAGAGAATTTGCCACAACTTCCCGATAGTGAATTTTTACCGCCAATGCAGCTGACTAAGGTTGAGCAGGTGATGAAAGAACGTCTTGCCCAAAAATATACCGATAGACTATTAACTATAGGTCGCTGCGCGATCTTAACTCAATCTCATAATGGTCGTGCCCCTTGTCATTACTGTGGCCCATGCCACCGTGGCTGTATGACAGGGTCTTATTTTAGTAGCCAAGCGGTAACACTACCCGCTGCTATAAAAACGGGTAAGTTAACGTTAAGAGCACACAGTGTGGTTGAAAAATTACATTACGATAATGCAACTAAAAAGGTTGTAAGTGTTAGCGTTATAGATGCACTTACTAAAGAAAAGACTAATTACCATGCCGACCTAATTTTTCTTTGTGCTTCAACCGTCGCAAGTACACAAATCCTATTAAATTCAGTAAGTGATGAATTCCCTAATGGTCTTGCAAACAGCAGTGGAGTATTAGGGCATTACTTAATGGATCATACGATAGGGATATCAGCGATGGGCACAATCCCTGGCTTTGAACAATCTTATCACTTTGGCAACAGGCCAAATGGCACTTACATTCCTCGATTTAAGAATTTAGGCAAGCAAGATGCGCCATTTTTACGTGGCTACGGTTATCAGGGCTGGGGATTTAGAACAGATTGGCGTTCAAATCACGAGAATAAAGAAGGCTTTGGTAAGGATTTTAAGCAGTCTCTTGAACAGCCGGGTGCTTGGGGCGTTGGGCTAATTGGTTTTGGTGAGTGCTTACCCCGATACGATAATCATATGACACTTTCAAAAGATAAAGTCGATCGATTTGGTATTCCACAAGTGGTATTTAACTTTCATTGGAGTAAAAATGAGTTAGATATGCGAGATGACATGGCAAAAGAAGCGAAAGAAATGCTTGAGGCAAGTGGCGCGATAAATATTACCACTTCCACTCACATTCATCCGGGTGGTGGAGCGATCCATGAGATGGGTACGGCACGCATGGGGAAAGACCCAAAAACATCGGTGCTTAATAAATATAATCAAGCTCATGATGTGGCAAATTTGTTTATTACCGATGGTTCGTGCATGACCTCTGCTTCTTGTGTTAATCCGTCGCTGACCTACATGGCGTTAACGGCACGCGCAGTGGATTACGCTGTTAAGCAATTACGTCGCGGCGACATTTAAATAAAGCGGGTAATGGCGTTGCCATTACTCGAGATTTTTCGTATTTATGTAAACGATTACAAGTTTTCTTGGTAGTCAATCGTTTAAGGACTTATATGACAACTCATGTCAAACAACAACTTAGCCTTGGTGCAAACACGCAGCCTTTTGACCGATTTTTTGATAAATGTATTGGTTCGTGTCACGCGTATTTGACCTTACGTGAAGATTTTCGCGCTCATGTGCGTGAAGTGCAAGACCGCATTGGTTTTAACAGTATTCGTTGCCACGGCATTTTTCACGACTGGGTCGGAGTATATAGCGAAGTTGATGGTCAACCGGTGTATAACTTTCATAACGTCGACAAGATTTATGATTTTTTCCTAGAGCAGGACTTAAAACCTTATGTTGAACTAAGCTTTATGCCACAGGCACTAGCGAGTGGCGATGCGACCATTTTTCACTATCAAGCTAATATTACGCCGCCAAAAGACTACAATGCGTGGGCAGCTATGATTACGGAGTTCTTGCTTCATCTAATTGAACGCTATGGTCTCGACGAAGTTTTGACTTGGAATTTTGAGGTGTGGAACGAGCCGGACTTGAAAGATCTTTTTTGGTCAGGCTCGCAGCAAGAATATTTTGAACTTTACCGCTATAGCGTTAATGCCATTAAGGCAATTGACCCACGCCTAAAAGTCGGCGGTCCGTCAACCTCAAAGAACTTATGGATTCAAGAATTACTTGATTTTTGCGAACGTGAGCAGCTACCAATTGACTTTATTTCTACTCATCACTATTGCGCCGACGCGTCATTAGAGATTGGCAGCGACGTGTTTGAATTGGAATATCGCGGCCAACCAGCAATGAGAAATGACGTGGTTGCAGCGGTTGAAAAAGTTAGAACATCGGTATTTCCTAATTTAGAAGTCCATTATTCCGAATGGAATGTTTCGCCTTGTCATCAAGATAAGTATGGCAAGGATAGTGAATTTACCGGGACATTCGTGCTGCAAACATTGCGCGATTTATCAGGGGTAGTTGATTCATACTCTTTCTGGTGTTTGTCTGATATCTTTGAGGAGTTAGGCCCCAGTCAGACGCCGTTCTCTGGCAAGTACGGTTTAATTAGTATGGATGGATTGCGCAAAACAACCTTCCACGCCTATCATTTTCTAAGTGCGCTTTATGGCAATGTGCTTAACCCGGATGATACATCTTCGTGGGTAACCAAAGACAACGAAGAAAACATCCGAGTATTGTCATGGAACCATGACGAGCCAACGAGTGTCGACTTTAATGGCGCTGATTACCAACTCGAACACAGTACCAAGCAAGAGACTATTTACGTCACGGGTGTGCATGGTCAATACAGCATTGTGGCTTGGGTTGTCGATAAAGATCGGGGTAATAGCTATCGTAACTGGCAAAAAATGGGTGAACCACAATATTTATCTAAGGCACAGGTTGAGCAGTTAAAGTCAATTCAAGAGCCGCACGAGTTTATTAACACAACGATACAATGTAATGGTGAGCTGACGTTAACTCATCAGATTGGTTCGTGTGGCTTCGTATTCTATGAAATTAAGCGTATTAACGAGGTAGGATAGGTTGTATGTCAGATAATAAATTGTCAGTAAAAGAAAAAATTGGCTACGGCATGGGGGATGCGGCGAGTAACATTATCTTTCAAACGGTAATGACATTCTTAGCATTCTTTTATACCGATATTTTTGGTATTTCTGCTGCTGCGGTCGGCACCTTATTCTTATCGGTTCGCTTACTGGACGCCATCACCGATCCGTTAATGGGCTCGCTTGCCGATCGAACACAAACCCGTTGGGGCAAATATCGCCCGTACCTGTTATGGTTATGTGTGCCTTACGCGCTCATTTGTGTTCTTACTTTTACCACTCCTGATTTTAGTGAAAGTGGAAAATTAATTTACGCCTTTATCACTTATGGTCTTTTAATGGTGATGTATACCGCGATTAATATTCCCTATTGTGCGCTCGGTGGCGTGCTTACTAACGATGCTGATGAGCGCATCTCAATTCAGTCATATCGATTTGCGCTAGCCACCATTGCTGGCATTTTAGTGATGGCTTTAACTCTGCCATTAGTTGAATATTTTGGTAATGGTGATAAGGCTCTCGGTTATCAAATTACTATGATAGTAATGAGTATTGTTGGTATTGCGCTATTCTTGATTTGCTTTGCAACCACCAAAGAACGTGTTGCCAGCCCTGTACGTGAGGATACTTTCCTTAAAGCAGACATTAAAATGCTGTTTCGTAATGACCAATGGTTAGTGATTGCACTCGTCACTTTTGTGGTGATGTTTGCTGTGATTATACGAGCAACTGTATCTCTGTACTACGTAAACTATGTACTTGAGCGAGAAGACCTAGCCACTGTGTTTGTCACAGTTGGCATGGTGGGAATGCTTGGCGGCACTTTGACTACCAAGTTTGTAACTGACCGCTTCTGTAAAATTAAGGTATACCGCGTGGTTACACTTCTCATCGCGATTATTTGCACTGGGTTTTACTTCCTACCGCCGGGCATGGTGATTGCTGCCTTTCTATTACACTTTGTTTTGGGTTTCTTGCAGCAAATGACTACACCAATTGTTTGGGTGATGATGACGGATACAGTGGATTATGGTGAGCTTAAAACAGGCACACGTTTAACAGCGTTTACCTTCTCTGGCTCATTGTTTGTGTTGAAACTAGGCATGTCAGTCGCGGGCGCTGTTGCTGGTTGGATTCTTGCGTTTTACGGTTATCAAGGTGGTCAAGAACAAACCTCTGAGTCACTCGATGGGATCAACCTGTTATTTACGCTGGTGCCAGCCCTTGGCTCGCTAGTTGCGTTCTTTTTAGTTGGCTTCTATCGCCTTAATCGAAAAAAGATGCAACAAATTCAGCAGCAATTAACGGCTAAGAAAGGCGAGGTGAGCGCATGAACAGAAGAGAATTTATCCAAGGAGCAGCGTTAACCATGACCTTGCCACTTATCAATGGCTGTAGCTTGTTATCTCCATCGCGAAATAGCCACCTTTACAAAGGTGTACAGCTTCATAGCGTACGAGAGCAGTTGTCGACTAACCCCAATAACACATTTGCGGCTTTGGCTAATATTGGCTATCAGCATGTTGAATGGGCCGATATTACAACACTTGCCTCACAACATGCTGTTGCTCAAGCAAACGGACTTGAAGTGACTAGTGTCCATGCGATGTCGCCATTCTTATTTGGTGAGCGTGAGAGCATAGCGCATCACGGTATTAAGGTGCCAGTGGCACTTAACTCATCGCAAAAAGTTCTTGAACTGTTAGCACGTCATCAGATTAAGAACTTAGTATTCCCGTATTTATTTGTCGAAGAGCGCCAAAGCCTCGACCAATATAAATGGCTTATAGAGCAATTAAACCTATTAGGTGGCCAAGCTAAACAATTCGGTATCACGGTGAGTTACCACAACCATGAGTTTGAATTTAACGCCATTGATGGGCAATTGCCTTTTGATTTATTAGTGAGAGATTTAGAGCAAGTTGCATTTGAACTTGATGTGTTTTGGTTACAGTACGCAGGGGTAGATCCAGCGAAGATGATTGAGCAGCTTGGCGCACGATGCCGGTTACTACATTTAAAGGACTTAGCACCCAATATTGTGATGCCAACGCAGGTCGCTGCTAATGATTTTAAGCCGTTAGGACAAGGTAGTATTGATTTTTCTAGTGTCCTCGCCGCAGCAAAATCTGTCGGGGTGCAGCATGCCTTTGTTGAGCAAGACCATGCTACTGCACCAATGCTTGAACAGCTTCGCCAAAGCTTTAATTATCTACAAACACAATAAATATTTAAAGGTTTTATTATGAAACAATTATCACTGTTATCTCTCGCTGCGTTAATGATGCTAAGTGGTTGCTATACCACAAACAACAAGCCAGCTGCTAAGCCTGTTAAGGCACTTTATATTACTAGTGCTGGCTGGTTCCATCAGTATGAAGAGCAGATAGCGTTAGTGCATCAGGGGTTGAGTAAAGACGTGGCGGTTAGTCTTGATATTATTGTCGGCGACGTTGAGCGCTTAAAGCAAACTGACTTTGCCGCAGGTTATGATTTGCTTATTTATAACTTTTGTCATGCTGCGCAACGAGATGAAGAATTTGTTGAAAGTCTTATTAGACCGGTTTACCAAGATGGAAAGCCGCTTATCGCGCTGCATTGCACAATGCACTCTTTTCAGTTTGATAAACGTTGGCCTGTCTTCCTAGGACTAAAGACTTTGCGTCATGAAAAGCAACGTAGTTTTGAGGTGACAACAGTTGGAGAGCACGAGCTACTAAACAATATCGCCGCTAGTTTTTCCCTCGCTAGCGATGAGCTTTATTTAACAATAGAAAAAGATGAGAAAATTACACCGTTACTTAATGCGTATGGAGTTGAGTCAAAAGCAGTGCATACGCAGGGCTGGCTTTATCAATCAGGAAAAGGCGAGGTGATTGCCACTACTTTGGGGCATCATCAAAATACGTTATCGGATCAAAATTTTCAGCAGTTTCTAGCTAACAGTGTTACCTATTTAACTAAATCACAAGGGGAAAACCGCCAAGTTGCAGCGCTGGGTGAGGGGAAAATCACTGTACTTAGCGAAAATGCCAAATACCCTGACAGTGCTCTACGCCAATGTGTTATTCACAACATGTTTTCAATAGGTGGTGAGAAAGTCAACGCGTGTATTGAAATGCAATGTAATGATCAAAATAAAGAACAATGTACCAAACAGTGCCAAGAGGATAATCCGTGGCCCGTGCCTGAAACATTATGGGATGACTGTCAAAGCGGTAAATTGACAGCACCTAAGCAATAAAAACTAGAGGAATTGATTTTGAAATACTCGTTAATTAAAAAAGCAATTAGCCCACTAGCACTTTCTGTGCTGCTAGCCGGTTGCGCAGAGAATGCAACGAACAAAGAGCATGTCGCACAGGACATAAGCGCGCCGGTGCCGCTGCGTTTGGTAAGTGATGTAAGTTGGGATGACTTTCACCCCTACGGCTGCGAGATTGAACGGCCTAACGTTAATGAAATTAAGATCCGCCTAACGGGTACATCTTGTACGCTAATGATGAGCAGCGATAAACTCAGTTTACTAAAACCAGATCAATGGTTATCGTTTGTTCGCCATGGAGACGGTCCAAGTGTGCTAGGCACGACCATGTTATTTTGGAATAAAAGTAACCAAACCCGTAGTCCAGATCTTACCTTATCTGATGGCTTATTCCCTAATCTCGAGGCCCGTAGAGCGTTCCCGCTAAAGTTACTCAAGGAAGGGCGAGGTATTCCAAAAACACCTGGTTCATTAATAGGCTTTGCCTTTGGGCGTGGGGTCCATTTAGATGAATGGAATAAGATGGGAGTTAATATTTCAAATTACTTTGGTGGGCCAACGCGCACTGTTACGTTAAGTGAATTTAAAATCACTGACGCTGAACCGGATTATCCGGTAGGTAATACCAAAATGCTTGATAGCATAGGGCAGTGGAAGCAACGTGACTTTAAAGACAAGATTTCTGACTTGGAGTCTATGAAAGAGTATCTCATTGGAGAAGCTGCTAAGGATGTTCCACCGCGTGAAAGTCAAACACTTAGTCAGTACGGTGGCATTAAGGCAAAGCGCTTTGAGAGTAACGGTTTTTTTCAAACCAAACATGACGGAGAACGTTGGTATCTAGTTGACCCAGAAGGTTATGCGTTTTATAGCATAGGTATTGATATTATAGGTGCCGGTATTGGTGGTAATATCGACGGAATAGAAAGCCTACACGATTGGTTACCACCACAAGATGATAAAACGTTTGAAAAAGCGTGGATACAAGCAGATTATTTACAAGATATTCGGTCTGAAACGGGAATGGGCTCTGCCAACTTATTCGATTTTGGCACAGCAAACCTCATTCGAACTTTTGGTAAAGATTGGCACGAGCAATGGAGTAAAATCACCGCTCGTCGTCTCATCGAATGGAACGTTAATACCGTGGGTAATTGGTCTGATATGGACTTTGCCCGTTCTGCCAAAACGCCTTACGTTATGCCGATGGAAGACTTTCCTGTAACGAATAAGCGCATCTTTAGGGATTTTCCAGATGTGTTTAGTCCAGAATATGCTCAAAAAGCTAAAGTCTTTGCTAAACAGCTGGAAGAATTTAAAAATGACAAATACCTTATTGGCTACTTTATGAATAATGAGCCTGGCTGGGCTTATGTTCCACAACTTAACATTGCAGAAGAGCTATTGTCACAAGGTGAAGGTTTTGTGTCTAAAACGGTGCTAATTAACTTCTTAAGCGAACGTTATAAGCAAGATATTAGCGCGTTTAATAGAGCGTGGGCTCTCGAGCTTGGGGCATTTAGCGATTTACATCAGCCACGCCGTCGCGCTAGCGAGCTATCAGCGCAAGCCAAGGCTGACTTAACCGAGTTTTCTACACGTATGTTAGACGAGTATGTACGTGTGCCTGTTGCTGCAACAAAAGCTGTTGACCCTAATCATTTAAATATGGGCATGCGGTGGGCCTCTAGTGCGCTTAAGCATAAATGGCGCTTTGCTGGTAGTCAGTATCTTGATGTGTTTTCGATGAATAACTACACAGATGATCCAACTGCAAGGCTAGATATCGCGGCAGAGATGTCTGGTGGAAAACCAGTGTTGATAGGTGAGTTCCATCATGGTTCGATGGAAGGTGGTCATCCGTCATATGGCGCGCGTTGGACAGCGACAGAGGCGGAGCGTGCTCAAGCTTACCGCTATTATGCGGAAAATGCGGTGAGTCATAAAAACAGCATCGGGCTTCATTATTTTGCCTATAACGATGATCCTGTATTAGGCCGCTTCGATGGTGAAAACTTCCATCATGGTTTTGTCACCACAGCGCATAAGCCATACAGTGATTTCATCAAAGGTTACACTGAGGTCAACAAGGACTTATATGACGTGTTACTCGGTAAGAAAGAAAAGTCACCTAAGTACAAAGATGGGATGGTCTCTTCTTACCCAATGACCTTTTAATTAGATAGTTACTAATGAACTATGGGGCATTACTTAACGGTAATGCCTTTTTTTATGCCAATAAAAAGAGAATATCAAATGATTAGGCTCAGCGTGTTGTTTACCTTACATCGTTGGGTTGATACCCAGCAAACTTTAGCGTTCATAGCATCACTCAAGCAACTTTCACCTATTAAGGAGGTTATAAATTTTGAATGTTCATGCCTTACTGGTAGGTAGAATCAATATGATCATGCAGTGACCATGTTGTTTGAAACGGAGAATGACTATGCTTTGTATGATCAGCATCGATTACATCAGTGTTTTGTTGAACAATGCTGGCTTAAGGAGGTGAAGTCGTTTGTAGAGATAGATGGCGAATTGATTTAAGTAAAAACGGCCCTGTCATCTGATTTGACCGGGCCGTTTCAACTGGTGCTTTTCTTCTGGTTAGCTTACATATTCGTGATAATGAAAGTAATCAAAATCTGCCGGATGATTAGTACCACCAAGGTCCTGGCAGCACAACCCAACAAAAGCACCAGTAAAATTAGCGTGTTCGCCAGCGCCGGCCTCATCACTGAGGATTGAATAATCGAGATCAATAGCTATGGTGACCCAATCTTTGCCAACCACGCGATAAGCAAAACGCAGCCGCTGATGATCTACCATGGCTTTAAGTTCAATCTCACCCGTTGGTGGCAGCACAATTGGCGCATTGGTAAAGTACTGAGCTGCTTCATTTTCAACACAGCCTGTGACCTCCAGTATGCGCCCCAGTGACGGGTCAAAGGTAACGTGAAGGTAGTAATATTTTTCACTGTTGTAGTAACAGGTAAGTCCCGCCATTTGCTGAAATGTTTGCGGGATAAAATCAAGTCTGGTGCTAGCCTCAAAGATAAAAGATTGTTGGCGACGCGCAACTAAGGCTTGGGTGAACTTACTACCTAGTGACTCCTTGCCCTTTAACCGCAAATAGCCTCGGCGCTGGGTCAAACTTAAGCTATCTTCACTTAAGGGAATACGTAGAGTCTGGAAGTTAATGTCTAACTGTGTGCTATCAAAATCGTCAAATCGATTAGTGAGCGTGTCCGCTACAGGAGCACCATTAAATTCAATAGTGTCCCTAGGCAGTTTGTCACCATCAATCAGGCGAGGCCAACCGCTATCGTGCCATTCGATTTGCTGGAGTGCAGTCTCTCGTCCCATCACGCTACGATTGTTTGCTAGTGGCCTTGAGCATAAATGCACCATGTAGCTTTTACCATTCGGAGTATCTACAATGTCAGCATGTCCTGCCCGTTGCAGTGATGCATCGCTGTTGATACTAGTAAGAATAGGTCCATTAGGGTCGCTGTGATATGGCCCATGCAATGCTTTGGCGCGAGCAAAAGTTGCCGCATGCTCATAGCCCGTACCACCTTCGGCAACGAGCAGATAATAGTAGCCGTGACGCCGATAAATGTGCGGGCCTTCGGAAAAACCAAGTGGCGAGCCTGAAAAAATCTTGGTTATAGGTCCAATAAGCTTTTGCTGTTTTTCACAAAATCGCTGCATCACAATTCCGCCAAAGTAATTAGCTGGATTTAATTTGTCCCCCACTTCACGCTGGCGATGATCCCACTGTAAGTTTATTATCCACTTGCTGCCATCGTCATCGTGAAACAGTGAGGGATCAAAACCACTGCTATTGAGGTAAGTCGGCTCTGACCAATCACCTAAAATATCATCACTTGTAACCATATAATTATGAACGTCTTTACACTGGCTCCAATATCGGCGGGCATTGGAATATACTAGATAAAACGTGCCATTGTCATAGCTTAAACACGGTGCCCACACGCCACATGAATCAGGGTTACCAAACATGTTGAGTTGCGAGAGTCTGTTGAGTGGGCGAGCCACTAATGTCCAGTTGATTAAATCAGTGGAATGGAAAATTTGTACCCCAGGAAACCATTCAAATGTTGAGGTGGCGATGTAATAATCATCGCCCACTCGAATGATTGAAGGGTCGGGGTTAAATCCTTTAAGGATTGGGTTTTCAATCAAGGTTTTCATTTTATTTACCAAGGTTACAACGTTTGACTGCTGTGTTTACCATTGACCAGCCGTAGAATGCCTAGCGTGTTACTATCTTGTAGCTCGACTGGCAATAGGTTTTGCGGCGCGTCTTGATAAGCCACAAAGCGTGTAAAGCGTACAATTGCGTCGGTGCCAACACTAGTACCAGCGGCTAATGAGCAGGCTGGGTATGGGCCGCCGTGTTGTTGTGACGCACACACTTCAACACCAGTAGGGTAACCATTAAATAATAGACGCCCAACTTTTTGTTGCAAGATCTTTGCTAAATCTTGGCTTAGTTCATCATCATTATCGCCATGGATGGTGGCAGTTAGGTTACCATTGAGCACCCGTGCTACATCTAATATCTCTTGTGGGTTATCACAGCTAACGCGGAGGGTAACGGGGCCAAAGGCTTCTTCAAGTAACTCCGGCTGGATAATGAAATCCTTCCCACTAACGGTGATTAACGTATTTTGTGGGCGTAAAAAAGCATCATCTACACTACCTCCACCAGTAATTAAATGCGTTGTGTTATTGTTTTTCAAACTTTCAACCCGCTGCTTAAGACCACTGGCAATACTAGGGTGAAGTAGGTTACCTTGCGGTGCTAGGTTTAACGCTTGTGATAATTGCTCGGTGAACGCTTCATCTGCCAAGGTCACCACTAACCCCGGAGACGTACAAAATTGGCCTGTGCCCATGGCAACTGAGTTGGCCAAACCACTAGCAATTTGCTCACCTTTATCCGCTAAGGTGTCAGGAGTAATAAAGACGGGGTTTATACTCCCCATTTCAGCGTAAACTGGAATTGGGATAGGGCGGGCAGCTGCAACATCCATAATCGCACGGCCTGCGCGCAGTGAACCAGTAAAACCAACAGCTGCAATAGCTGGAGCGGTGACAAGCGCTTGAGCGAGTTCAATACTTTGCCCTTGAAGCATTGAGATAGTTGTCAGAGGTACGCCAGTCTTAACCATGGCTTTGTAAGCGGCTTGCATGCAAAGCTCTGAGGTTGCTGGATGTGCTGGATGCGCCTTAATCACAACGCTATTACCCGCGGCAAGTGCTGATGCCGTATCACCACCGAGTACTCCAAAGGCCAATGGGAAGTTAGATGCCGGAAATATAGTCACTGGGCCTATAGGGCGCATCATGCGGCGTAAATCCGGTTTAGGTGGCACACGGTTAACATCGCTTGTGTCGATACTAGCCTGTAGCCAATGACCTTCTTTGAGTAGGTTGGAGAATGCACGGATTTGATTACAGGTTCTGCCACGTTCTCCAGTTAGGCGTACTAAGCCAAGTCCTGTTTCTAGGTTCGCAGTATTAAGTAACTCATCACCTAAGTTTTCAATCTCATCGGCAATTGCACAAAGTAGCGCCGCGCGCTTTTTTCCGGAGAGTTCGCTGTAGGTGCTATAAGCTTGCTGAGCTGATAGGACAGCTGCATGCGCGTTATCTTTTGTTGCTTCATTAAATGCTTGCACCTGGCAATTGTTAACTGGATCAACGTTAAAAAACTCATCACCATTGACTGATTGCCAATTTCCTTCAAAAAAACACTGATTTTTAATAGCCATTGGGCTTATCCTTCTTGGTTTGTAGCGGTTAAATAACTAATAAATTGATGGATGCCGTAATCCCACACTGGAATATCATGGCAATGGTTAACCCAGTTCACTAGACTACCTAATTTGGGTGTTGAAATTTCTACACGATCCCCGACTTTATGGGTAAAACCTTCACCAGCGTTGTCTCTATCTTCCGTTGGTGCAAACATGGTGCCTAAATAAAGCATCATACCGTCAGGATACTGATGATTGCGGTTGAGTGTTTGCGAAACTAACTCCTCCGGTGAACGGCTAATTTCGCTCATCAGGTTTTCACCCGTGGTAACGAATTCATCCTCTCCAGTAATTGTGAGGGTAACCGCACATTGCTTAACATCGTCAAGCGAAAAGGTTTCATCAAATAGACGAATAAATGGACCAATAGATGACGCACCGTTGTTATCTTTAGCTTTACCAAGAAGCAATGCGCTGCGTCCTTCATAGTCACGCAGGTTAACGTCATTACCCAAAGTTGCGCCAATGATTTCACCAGACGGTGTTACCGCCATTACAACTTCTGGTTCGGGATTATTCCAATGTGAGGTGCTTAGTACGCCGATTTGACTGCCACTACTGACACTTGAAAGTGCTTGTGCTTTAGTGAAGACTTCGGCATCTGGACCAATTCCCACTTCAAGGTATTGTGACCAAATACCTTGCTGTATTAAGCTCTGCTTTAGGAGTTCTGTCTGCTCTGTGCCTGGCTTAATGTTAGCCAAGTTTGAACCGATGACTTGAGTTATTTTGTCACGAATGCTCGCAGCTTTAGTTGCATCGCCGCGGGCTTGCTCTTCAATCACGCGTTCAAGCAAGCTACGAATAAAGGTCACACCACAGGCCTTAACCGACTGAATATCGTTGGGTGCAAGTAGCGTCGCACCTTGCACGGGATGATTAAATTGACTATTTTTTAGTATTTGGTTGATGGTGCCAATAATAGGACCATCACATTGATTGATAGTGCTGTTGCGATTCTCATCATTAAACAAGTCTGCCATGGTGGAGTAATGTGCTGATAAATCCACGATATGTCCGTTTTTAGCGCTAACAATACGTGGCCCCGCAACGCTATTGGTAGCCGTGTATGAATCTAACCACACTCTACCCACCCAAATGCCTTCTTGGCATTGCTGTGGTATTGATTGCTCAATGTTGTAATTAGCGACGGTGTTAAATTTACTAATATCCATTGTATTTCCCCTACAAGCTCATGCCGCCATCGATAATGATGTTTTCACCTGTCATAAAGCTTGCGTCATCTGACGCTAGTAGACTCGCGATTGCCGCTATTTCGTTTGGTTTGCCCAAGCGTCCCATCGGTTGACGGTCGATAAAGCTTTTTAACGCCGCATCGCAATCTCCTGTGTCACTTAAACGCTGATCAAGCGAAGGCGAGTGGATGGTACCCGGGCTAATAGAGTTACAGCGGATCCCTTGGTCAATAAAATCAGCAGCTACCGATTTAGTTAAGCCGATAACGGCGGCCTTACTAGTGCCGTAAGCGAAACGGTTTGCCACACCTTTAACACTTGAGACAACAGAGGCAATATTAATAATCGCACCTGAATTCTGCGCAAGCATACTGGGTAATACGGCATTAATTAGACGAAAAGAAGCAGTGATATTGATATCCATCGTCAGCTGCCATTGCTTTTCGCTACATTCGTTAATCGCGCC
The DNA here is from genome assembly GCA_937139475.1 of uncultured Gammaproteobacteria bacterium. GTDB lineage: Bacteria > Pseudomonadota > Gammaproteobacteria > Enterobacterales > Psychrobiaceae > Psychrobium. Next base: position 28,315 of record CAKZQF010000199.1, read on the forward strand.
ATTAAATACTACGCCAGCGCAGTTCATTAATACGTTTATGCCGTCGTGTTTATTCACCACTGCAATGATCTGCTCGTTGTTGGTAATATCCAAGACCTCGGTGGTAATGTTTTCAATGCCATCTAACTCGCTAAGTGTTTGCGGGTTTACGTCGGTGGCTATAACATGTGCGCCTTGTTTGGCAAAAAGAAGCGCGGTTTCACGGCCTATGCCTTGTGCCGCGCCAGTAATTAGTGCCACTTTATTTTTTAATTTCATAATATTTCCAATAGTTTATTGAGTGAAGGCCGCAACGCCTGGGGTAATGAACCCTTGGTGATCAAGTTCGATTGCAAACAAGCCACCAGCTAGCGGGAAGTCTTTTAAGCCTTGCTCGCTCATGCCCTCGGTCGCTGTTGTAATGTAAAGAGTGTTTAATTTAGGGCCGCCGAAAGCACATTTAGTGATGTTAGGGACTGGCAATGGGATCACTTTGTCCAATTGCCCGCTTGGCGTAAAACGGCTTATTCGTGCGCCGGCGAAATGGCAAATCCAAAGGTAACCTTCATTATCCACAGTCATGCCGTCAGGAAAACTGTCGTAGTTGTCTAAGTTGATGTGTAGCTCAATCGTTTTTATACCGCTTGGTTTAAAGCTTGCGCGATAAATTTTTTTACCTAAGGTATCGGTAAAATAGCCCCATTTTCCATCACCACTAAAAGCAGGACCGTTAGTAATACAAACAGGCTTAATTTCGTCGATACTACTCAAATTTCCTTGGTTACTCATGCAATAAAAACGGCCTGAATTTGTAAGCTGAGTGTTGTCCATGCTGCCAAACCAAAAGTTACCTTGCATGTCTCCAGCACCATCGTTAAAACGGTTATTAGCGATTTCGGACTCAACAGCTTGTAACAGTTTTTTCGTGTGGTATTTGAGGTCTAAGCGATAGATTCCATCGCTAAATGTGGCGATTAATTTACCGTCAGTTTCCATCGCGATGGCGCTAATTGAGCCAGGGTAATGCCATGTATTACGTTGTTCATTTCCTGCATCATTGACTTTATAACGATGCAGATTGGAGCCTATGATATCTAACCAATAGACCGCCTGCTCTAACGGATGCCACATAACGCCCTCACCAAGCTGTGCTTGTGCTGGCCAAATGCATTGTAATTCTTTCATTGCTAAGTCCTGTCAATGCTTCGCGCTTAGTATGACTAAGCGCGAGAGCGAAAATTTAATGTGAATTACGTGGAATACCATGCGTTGCCGCAATGCGAGTGTAATCACCTTCCGTATTTAAAGTGGCTCCTTCGCTAAGCTGACCAACTCGAGAACGGTAAATTTCTTGCCATGGCGTTTGATTAACGATTGGAATTTGTGTATTAGCCAAACGGCGAGTAGCAAACTCAGCGTCATTGATAAGTAGATTGATGGTATTGGTATTAAGATCTATATCGATTAAATCGTTCATTTTAATAAAAGCCAAACCGCCGCCAACCGCCGCCTCTGGTGATACATTAAGAATTGATGGGCTAGCAGAGGTACCACTTTGACGGCCATCTCCCATGGTTGGTAGACAGGTAATACCTTGCTTAACTAAATAGTCTGGCGGCAACATGTTGACCACTTCCGCTGAACCTGGGTAGCCTACAGGCCCACAGTTACGAATAATTAGGATACAGTTCGCATCAACATTGAGTTTCGGGTCGTTAATACGGTGGTGATAATCCTCTGGTCCTTCAAACACTATCGCACGGGCAGTAAAGCGGTTTGGTTGTTGTGGATCACTTAAATAGGTTTTTCTAAAGGATTCATCAATAACTGATTTTTTCATTATCGCTGAATCAAATAGATTGCCAGACATCACTGCAAAACCAGCATTTTCACGCAGTGGCTGGTTGATAGGGTAGATCACTTTGTGCTCTTTGGTGCGCTGCTTTGAGTAGACTTCGCCAATCGTTTTGCCTGTTACCGTTAAGGGATCGCCAGAAATAATCCCTTTGCTTAATAGCTCACCCATAACAGCCGGAACACCACCGGCGCGATGGAACTCCTCACCAAGATATTCACCCGCTGGCTGGCAGTTAACGATCATCGGGACTTTTTCACCATAGGTTTGCCAATCAGTAATTGATAGTTCAATATCTCGCAAATGATTAGCAATGGCTTGAATATGCGGTGGCGCATTCGTCGAACCGCCAATAGCAGTACAAACACTAATCGCATTGTAGAATGCCTCTTGGCTCATAATGTCTGATGGTTTTAAGTCTTCATCAACCATTTCAACAATACGACGCCCGGTATAATAGGCCATTTGGGCGCGTTCACGATATGGTGCTGGAATAGCGGCACAGCCGGGCAGGGACATCCCTAGTGCTTCGGCGAGAGAGTTCATAGTTAGCGCAGTGCCCATGGTATTACAATGACCAGAGCTCGGGGCTGATGATGACACTTGGTCCATGAACTGTTCGTAATCAATTTCACCAGCAGCGAATTTTTCACGACACTCCCAGATAATGCTTCCTGAGCCAATGCGCTTCTCGTTGTCCCAGCCGTTAAGCATTGGACCACCAGAAAAGACAATGGTAGGAATATCAACGGCCGCGGCTGCCATTAATGTTGCTGGGGTTGTTTTGTCACAGCCAGTGGTTAATACCACGGCATCAAGTGGGTAGCCATAAAGTACTTCAATAAGACCCAAAGTGGCTAGATTACGATCCAGCGCTGCCGTTGGACGCTTACCCATTTCATGAATTGGATGGACTGGAAACTCTAATGGGATGCCGCCTGCATCACGAATACCTTCTTTAACACGCGCTGATAACGTGGTGTGATGACGATTACATGGGGTTAAATCACTCCCTGTTTGTGCAATGCCAATGATTGGCTTGCCAGATTGTAGTTCCTCACGAGTTAATCCAAAATTTAAATAGCGCTCTAAATAAATCGCGGTTTGATCAGGACTATTTGGCTCGTTGAGCCATTCTTCGCTACGTAAGCGTTTCTTTGTGGTGTTTTTGTTGTTTGTTTTCATGGCTGCATACTCTAATTCAATGAAAAAGGGTTTTGGTATGCTTACAGTCTAACTATTTCTCTGATAGTGCAGCTACGCAATACTTTTAGATTTTTTGATACTTTTTTAACTGTGAGGTTTTAGGGGGAATTCAAGTGTCGAATGCCGTTAACGTTGTGCTAATGGCATTCGGTTTGAGCCTGGTATATATTAGGCTGGGTTAGTTTTAAAATATGGCATTAGTCATTAGAAACTGGCTCTTACACCTATGGTGTAACGAGACTCAAATTCGTTAGCCCAACCGTATTGATCCTTCCATTGAATATAATATTCTTCGGTTTCGCCAGTGATATTCGAGCCATTAACGTACACCGATACTGCTTCATTGATATCGTAACTTGCGCTGATATCGACAAAGCTTGTCGCTTTTTGGTAGTAATGTAAGGCTGTTTCTGGAATTGAACCCGCTAGCCGGTCGCTACGGTAGTTATAAGATAATCGTAATTGAAAACCATTTTCTTCATACCAAGAAGTGAAATTAACCAAGCGCTCAGAGTTGTCGTTAAATGGTAGCTCTTTTCCATAGATATCTTTGCTATTAGATGAGCTTGGAGAGTAGGTGAAGTTTGTATCTATGCCGAATCCACTAAGTAAACCATCGGTAAAATCGCTAAAGGCAAATTTTCCGCCGATTTCAATCCCCTCTATCGATGCTCCTTGACCTTGAACTTGTAAAGATACCGGTACCGTACGACGAGTAATACCGTCTGAGTCTGGGAATCTGCCGTCTTCAAACCCAGGTTTGGTGAAACTTTCGATATCAATCTTAAATATGGCTGAACTAATCATACTAGCTTCACCAATATAGTACTCCGCTGATAGGTCGAAGTTTTTCGCGCGCCATGGGTTTAAGTATGGGTTACCCGTTTTACTAGCGCCTGCCACGTCAATGCGATCTTCGGCCGTATTGTCAATTCGGTGAATAACTAAGCCACCACCATAATTCATTAAATCTAGTGGAGTCATGGTTTTACTGGCACCAAAGCGGATTATAAAATCATCAGTCACTCGTGCTGCAATGTTTAACGATGGTAGGTAATCTGTATAGGTTACGCGGCTTACTTCATCACCAACATCAGCTTGAAGAAGCCCGTAAGGCAATGTGCCACCTGTTATATTTTGTTTTACTAATAACTCGGTATCAATTTGCTTAAGGCCGAAATTACCAGATAATATATCGTGTTCAAAATTAGCGACAAAATAGAAACTTGTTTCATTAAAATCGATATCAAAAGTTTGACCTGGACGGTTGAATCGATTGGCAGAGCCAAACACTTTTTCGTGATAGCTGGTTACATCATCAAATGCTTTAGGATCGGCGGCCCACAATCCTGGAATTCCGTTGACTGAACCGAAATTATCGGCCCACATAACCTCATTTAATGCATCTAAACGACGAGGTTGATTAGCAGTATAGGCTTGGAATGTCTGATCGCCAGTCACTGGATCTGTAATAAATTCACCTGCGTTGCAGCGAGAATCATTCATGACGACATCAATACCTTTCCACAATACCTGGCAGCCATTTGGATCGCTTGCGCCATTGCCGGCATAAAACCCAGACAGAAGATCAAAACTCTGTACCTGAACAGCCCGTTCACTTTTGCGAATTCCAATATCGAGGCTAGTAATAAAACCATCATCAAACTCGTAGCTGCCATCAATGCTAAACACGCTCATATTGGCCGATTCTTCGCTGTTATCTTCTGAAGAATAAGCACCAACGGCATAGCTGTCTAAATTTTTCATATAGTCAGCAAGCGTCGCATTTGGCCCAAGGTTACCAGCGATGACTTGATCAAACCCAGTCCACATCGGATTAGCGCCTGATGTATCGTAATGTAACTGTGGATTTTCACTATAACCCAGTGGGTTTGGTGTTATGAATCGGCCACCATTGTCGCCAACTATTTCAGACAACCTACTTTGATCATACTGCTGAGCAATATTAGCGGGATAAAACGGATTTACATTGAATGGATTAGTCGATTCCCAGTTACTTAAATCACCTTGTACCTGACCATTCATACTAAGTTGATTTGCATTAGCCTTAATGTATCTAACACTACCTTTTAGCTTGCCACCGTTGTCGTAGTTTAGTTGCAAGTTCAAGTTTCGAGAGTTTGAATCTGTTGCTTTATTACGGCTAAACGAATTTACTCGCCAGGCATCTACATCGTATTGTTGTACCGATTGCCACTCATGTTCACCTTGAAATGCATCAGTCGCCCGTTGTTCAGTTGGCTTTAACCAGTATGGCAATGCAGCGGACTGCCAACGGTTTGACATGTTAATGCCTACTTCTCTGGTATATTCTTCGAGCTTGGTATTGAAAAACTCTGCCACAAACTCAAAACCTTCGCCCAAATCCGCCTGAAAGGCTATGTTCAAACCGGTACGAGTACGATCTTCAACACGATTAAATGCATGTAGTCCTTGGGGCGTAATGTATCTATCTTGTTGTGGCACTTCGACGCCCCAACCTTGTATGCCCCATGAGTTATTGTGCATAGAACCACCAGCTTCGAAGGCGTTACCATTGTAATCATTACCCAAGTTAGCTTTGCTATGAGTCGCAGAGACTAACAATCCGATGGAATCATTTTGATAGTTAAATAAAGCGCTGGCTAGGGGGTCTTGTTGTTTGGTATTTTGCCCCTGAGAGACTTCGAAACTCGTTGCAGCTGAAAAGCCCTTATCAAAATCGAATGGACGATAGGTTTTCAAATCGATAGTCCCTGAAATTCCTGAAAGCGCATTCCGCGTATCTGTCGATTTGAATACGTCAACACCTTGCATTAGCTGTGACGGGATATCGGTGAGTCGCGGTTGAGAACCACCTAAGTTACCAGCATTTAAGTATTGCTCACCATTTAACAGAGTAACTACTTGAGGCAAGCCCCTAATGTTTACACTAGCGCCTTCTCCTGCATCTCGTTGTATTTGTATACCTGAAATGCGTTGCAAGGAGTCTGCGATAGTAATATCTGGTAGTTTTCCGATATCTTCTGCTGATATTCCATCAACAATACTACTCGCATATCGTTTCAAATTAATTGATTTGACGCGGGAGCCACGAAGACCTGTAACAGAAATAACTTCCATATTTTCGGCAGTTTGTTTTTCTTCACTTGCCGCAAATGAGGTGGTGCTGATCGCGCTAGATACGATTATGGAAATAGTAGCAGCCAATATATTCTTTTTAAATTTAAGTTCTGACATTAAATAATCCTTTTAATAAAGTAGCTTTTTTATCTATTAGAATAATATACAACACCTAATGTAATCGATTACATTGGGTGTTGTCACGATGTTATGAATTTGTTCTATTAATGTCAAGTGATTAAAAATCAAACCGAAACAAAGAGAGTAGACGTCGCATTTTATTTGTTTTGAATCATCTTTTTATCGTTTTTCGTTGTGGCTGGTAGTGAACGGTCGTTTGAATTTTAAACCGTATCTAGAGCTAGTTTTTATAAGTAATAAGTCTAGAAAACTAACGATGCAAGGATACAAATGGCTATTTAAAATTGGCGAAGGAATAGGGCGAATGGAATTTTAGTTGGGCGGACTGTTCGGTTTTTAGTTATTAAGATAGCTCTAATTGTAATAAAATTCATAGAAGGCTTGATCGGGAAGTAGACCCATTAAATGGGTACAGGTAGTGGGCCTACAAATGAAAACGCAACAATTATATCAATTCCGATAAGTTTGTGGTCTTGTTGTGTTAAGAAAAAATAAACTAGAGCAACTAAGTTATTGTTAATTTTAACTCGCACAAATGGCCAGTAATTTATCGGAATTTCTATTACTCTATGGCTTTTTTTCTGATAAAAAAGTCTGTTCAAAATCATCACTATGGATAAAACGTTCGTTTGATATCCACTTTTTGTAATGAGTGGCTAAGTCTGAATGTAGGTCGAGACGAGCGTTGTTAAAGCCTGTTTTTATCTGCGGCCAAATCCAATTCCAGCGCTGCCAGTCAACGATGATAATATTCATGCCTTTAATTTGTGGGTATTGCTCGAAAACCTTAAAGTAGGCTTCAAACCAATCAAGAGATTCTTGTAGGTTGTTAGGGTCTCTAAAGCTAAACCCCTGACCAGAGGTAAACCATGGTGATGATTCTCCGATAAATACGGGCTTTTGATGCTTGGCTGCGTTTTGATAAAATTCAACACTACCCGGGGAGTAGAGCGCTTTGGGACTAAATTGGCTGATACTCCACCAATCGACATATTCGTCGCCTGGGTAGTAGTCCATGTAATGGTGATCTTCTAAAATCGGCATCCCAGTCAGTTTGTTTAAATCAGGTGCTGAGGCATGCCATAAGGTAGCTATGTTTGTCACCTTCATCTCGCGCATTTTGTTGACTATATATTTAAAACCTTCACGGTAACCTACAGGGTCGAAATGCCCGCGATTATTAAACTCCCAGCCAATACGCATTAAAACAGGCTTGCCAATGTCTCTCATCGCATTAAAAAACAAAGCTAACTGCGTATCGCTTTTTCCGCTTAGTACTTGCTCAGGGTTAAAATCGTAACCAATTTGAGCCATTTGCCAGCTGTTTTCGCTGGCAAATTGACGATAACGTTTAATAAATCCTTCTAGCTGTGCTTGACCATTTTCACGCTGCGGGTGAATATAGAATGACACAATGGCAGGCGTGTAGGGGGCAACTTCGCTAACGTAATCACGGTAATCTTGAATGTCGCCTTTTGCGCCTGGATGGTCTGTGTTCCAGCCATGCGTTATTTGCCCCCAACCATGAATTGCTTTACCTGCGGGGGGCTCAAACTTGGCACCAAAGTACGGTAGCTTTGTCTCACTCGCCTGACTATTTAGGGCAAAAAAAAGCCCCAGAACAATACTTAGTTTCTTGATCATATTCATTGCAGTTCCTTGTTTATTGTTGATGTATCTTTTATTAACCACACATAAAGTGCCGGCACTATACCCAGGGTCATGACAGTGCCTATACCTAGCCCAAAGGTAATGACGCTCGCCATAGCGTAAAACATTGATTCTTGCATTAGCATTAATGGAATAAGAGCGACAATAGTCGTGACCGTGGTAATAATTACCGGGCGAAGACGGTTTAAACAGGCATTAGTAATTGCTTGAATATTACCTAGGCCTACTTGTTGTTCTTCCCCAATTTTGTCGATTAGTACGATGGCGTTATTGATGATGATTCCAGCGAGTGAAATGAATCCGAGCATGGCGATAAAATCAAAATTAGCGCCAGTGACAAACAAACCAATAAACCCTCCTGAAAAGGCCAGTGGAATGGTGACTGTGACGATAAACATTTTCTTAAACGAGTTAAATTGACCTAGTAAAATCATCAAGATTAAGCCTAAAAAGAGCGGCAAAGTCACAAATAAGGTGCCAGCGCTTTTACTAAATCCTTCTAATTCGCCTCCTAATTCAACACGGTAGCCAGCTGGTAGGTTATCGGTAATATGTTGGATTCTATTATCCCATAGAGCTTGCAGTTGCGGCGCTTTATGCACTAAATGTTTTCCTTCAACTGTAACTGTTTTTTCCATATTTCGGCGCACAATAGAGCCAAACTCACTGGCTAACTTTAATGATGCCACCTGGGCTAACGATACATAGCCAATATGAGGCAGGCTACTTACCACCTTAACTTGGTCAAGGATGTTTACGCCTTGGTTTTGGTTAATTGATGATTTTACTAGCACTGGGATAAGCGTATCACCGCGACGAATTTCAGTGACTTGGCTGCCAGTAAATGTTGCCTTAAGTGATTGAGATATCGCGCTATAGCTTACCCCTAAACGACGAGCCTGGGCCTGATTAATTTCTACTTCAAAGCGCTTAATCTTGTTTTCCCAGTTGTTACGGACATGAATCGTCCCTTCAATTTGACTTAAGGCGCGCTGTGCTTGCTGGCTTATTGAAAATAATGTGCCATGATCTGGCCCAACAAAGCGGAGCTGAACAACACCGGGGGGGACTGTTCCTCGAGCAATTAGTTCTGTGCGGACGTTGGCATGACTAAGCTGCTGTGCAGCGAATTGTCTGATGGGTAACAACAGCGATTTTGCGGCTTCAGCGTTTCCTGCATCCACAATAATAAATGCTTTGTTTGGCGCAGGATCGTTAGGAATTATTGATAAAAAAAAGCGTGGCCCCCCATTGCCAATATAAGCCGCTGTGTATTTTACTTGTGGATTTTGTGTTTTGTCGTCAAGCCATGCAGTTAATTTCTCCGTCGCTTTTTGGGTTTGTTTGAGATTAAAACCTGCGGGTAAATCGATATACACTAAGACCTCTGATCGTGCCGATACAGAAAACATTTCTGTTGGCACAAAGCTTTTTATCACCAGGGAGCAAGAAAATAATGCCACAGCTAACGCCACTGCGGTTCTTGGGCGAAGTAAAATAGTGTGTAGCAACCTTTTATATACTGGAATAAGAATAAAAGGTTTGTGGTGTTTTTTTAATTTAATAAAGCGTACTGCAAGCAAAGGTACTACGGTTAATGACAGTAACCATGAGATAAGTAAGCTAATGGAAACAACTTGTGCTAGCGAGCGGGTGAATTCGCCAGAGGTGGTATTGGCCACCAAGATTGGCGCAAACGCCAGTACTGTCGTCAATGTTGAGGTCAGCAGTGGCAACGCTAGCTCTTTACAAGAGTTTAGCGCTGCTTGCATTCGGGCAACGCCAGCTGCGAGTTTTAAGTGAATACTTTCGGTGATCACAATGGCGTTATCTACGAGCATACCAAGCGCTATGATTAAGCTGGCTAAGGAGATAAATTGTAAGTCGATACTTAAAAAATGCATTACGATTAATGTGGCTAAAATAGTCAGCGGTACACTGGCACCGACAATGAGCCCCTCTGATAACCCTAACGCGAGCACTACTATCACCAATACGATAATTAGGGTTTGATATAAGCTATTTTTTACATTACTTATGGCATTATCAACAACATCTGGCTGAAACGTTGCCAAAGACAATTCCATCCCATGAGGTAATGCGGCACTGATATCGAATAAAACTGCTTTAATTCGCGGCCCAATCTCTAAAATATTACGACCCTTTTGCATGGATGCCGCGATCACTATTGCTGGTTGATTATTAAAATACGCGAGCTGCGCAGCTGGTGTATAGTAATTAGTAGTGATATCAAAATAGTCTTGTAATGGCAGTATGCCACCATTGCTGGCTAACATTTGCACGTTAGCCAAGTCGGCAAGCTGGCTCAGCTTTCCGCTAGTACCAATATTGATTGAACGGTAGGGGGTTTGCACCGTACCAGCACCAACAATACGGTTTTGGTCCTGGATGCTCTGCACTGATTGAGATAAGTTGATGCTTGAACTTTCACTGAGTTTGTGTAGCGTATTGAGTTGCGCTGTTTCTTTTAAGACGCCGTATAGGCTGACACGGCGAACGCCATCAACGGTGTAGAGCGAATCTCGGATTTTCCGGGCCTGTTGGCGCAATTCACGCATTTCCCAATTAGGGCCGGTGAGGGCAGCTGTTATAATAGCCACGTCACCAAAATCATCATTAATATATGGCCCAATGGTACCTTGTGGCAATACACTCTTAAGTTCATTAAGTTTGCGCCGGATTTTGTCCCAAATTTTGTCGTAATCTTTTACCCCTGCAAAAAGTGTTGTGGTTAAAATTGCTTGACCAGATTTTGAGGTCGAGTTTACGAATTCTATTTCAGTAATCTCTCGTAATTTTTCTTCTATCTTTATAGTAATTAATTGCTCGACTTTATCTGCTGCAAGACCTGGAAATTTGGCAACTATCATCGCTTTATTGATGCGAATTAAAGGATCTTCACGGGATGGAAAATTTGAGTAAATCATCATTCCAATGCTAATGACTAGTGCGATAAATACCCATGTCATACGATTGTTATTAAGGGCTAATTTAGTAATAATCATGGGTGTTACTTAGCCTCATTCAATTGATACAGTGTAACTTGTTGTCCATCACTGAGTAATTCGGCTCCAGCGATGCAAATATGCTCCCCCCCGTTAAGACCGCTAGTTATTTTTACGGTATGAGTATTGCTAATTTCACTTTGTACAGTAACGGCGCGCACTACCCCTGCTTGAGCGTCATAGACAAAGACTTGCTGCGTATCTGAAGGTGTGATGACCACGGCTGATTCTGGAACGGTGATTGACTCTTTGCGCTCTACGATTGACAAGCTTACATTTGCAGTCATGCCGGCTTGAACATTAAAGCTATGATTTGATTCAAGCGTAGCGCTGACGGGAAATGCACCACTTAGCTCAGCATCAACGCCGATCTTCTCTATAGTTGCATTAATTGGTGTGCTGGTATCGCTTAAACTAACTTTCACCCGTTGGCCACGGCTTATGTGGCTAAACAGATTGCTCGGAACAAGAAAAGCCACTTCTAAATGTTGCTTGTTTTGTATGCTAAAGATTGCTTGTCCGGTTTTAATATCTTGAAATGGTTCTATATAGCGGGAAGTTATGATGCCAGAAAATGGTGCTCTTAGTTTGGTGTTAGCCAAATCCCGTTGCGCCAATTGTAATGATACCTTAGCTTGTTCGACTAAGGTTTTGGCTTGCTCAAATTCTGATAGTGCTTGTTCAAAAGCTTGTTGGTTTATTAGCTGTTGAGTAAATAAACGCTGTTGGCGCAAGAACCTATCATGTCGTTGCTTTAGCTGTGCCTGTTGGTTATTTAGCCCTGCACTTGCTTGCCGCACTTTTAGCTCAAAAGCCTGTTGGTCAATGCTGGCAAGCTGCTGTAATTTTTGAACTTCATCGCCTACTTGCGCTGTTAGCTCACTGACATTACCAGCGACTTGAAAGGAGAGTTGTGAAAACTCGATAGGGCGAATAGTGCCAGAAAGTACTCGGTTTATCGGGTTGTTTTTCTTTACCACTTTAATCGTTTTTATCGCCTTAATAGGTTGCTTAGGAAGTGGGGGGGCCGACTTGTTACAAGCATAGAGCAGTAATAAACAAGGAATTAAAACAAAGTGCTTTAATAATTTAGTAAAAGACATAGCAAATACCTTAAAATGAACAGACGCCAGTAAGGAGAGAGCTACTGGCGTTTATAGGGAAATTAGGCAATACAATTTATGTCAACTGCCTGAGCTTGAAAATATTCAGTCTATTAGTGCAAACTAGTACTAGTCTTTGGCGACGTAGTTTAGGTCGTAAGGCCAATTAGGTGAGGTAAAGACACCGCCATCCACCCACAGCGTTTGTCCTGTTACAAAGCTTGATGTTTCTTTACCCAGGAATTCAACGGCATTATAAATATCAACGGGAAAACCAACACGGCCAAGAGGTGCAATACCGCCCCATGTTTTCGCGTATTCTGGCGACTCACGGCGTGTGCGCTCAATTTCTATACCACCAGGTGCAACACAGTTAACTCGAATGCCATAACGACCGAGTTCAATAGCTGCTGAGCGAGTAAGCATTTCCATACCGCCTTTTGATGCGGTGTAATCAACAAGATTAGGGAAAGGTTCTTTGTTGCAGCCAGAGCCGATGTTTACAATAGCGCCGCCTGTATTGTGCTTAACCATGAGTCGAGCTACCGATTGAGTCATTAGGAAGCAACCTTTAAGATTGGTGCGAATGACTTTGTCCCAATCGTCCTCCTTTAGATCAAGAAATGGTGCCCATGTTTGACAGCCCGCATTATTAACTAGCATGTCCGGTGCGCGAGAGTATGCTTGTTCAACTTGCTGCACAAACGCGTTGACTTGGTTACTGTACCCAACATCGCAACGTGCGTAAAAACCTTGTTGCCCACTGTTGGTTATTTCTTCAACTACTTCAATTGCGCCTGCTTCATTTCCTGCGAAGGTTACAGCAACATCCCAGCCATTTTTCGCCAATAAGACCGCAAGTTCACGGCCTATACCTGAACTGCCACCCGTGACTATGGCTAATTTTGAGGTTGAGTTACTATTTGTTGTCATCGTTATTCTCTAATAAGTTTATCCATGTCAAGCAGTATAACGAGATGCTTGTTCCCTCCACTAAGTCTCAGATAGTCAATTAATGGTACTTTTTTAACGTTGTTAATATCGGTGTTAAAAAAGTATCAATGAGGGGGGAAGCCTACAGTAGAGTTAACATGCTCACGCAGTATAATCATGCGCAATCGTTGACCATTTAAGGTTATGGGACATTATATGGTTTTGTCGAAATATTAGAGTTTTGCTACTGACATTATTCCATTTATTCCACAGCAAAGGGTTGTTTCAGACTATTCTCAACGCTTTGTTTATGGCACCTATGCCAGTTTTATCGGTTTGTGCCTGAGTTGGTTGTCATTATTGGTAGTGAATCAGAAATAGTTGATTTACAGAGTGCGGCTTGTTAACTGATAGTTGGCGAAACCATGAGTTTTTCAATCTCGATTTAAAAATAAAGCTGGAAATCGTAGTGATAGGTGGCGATGCGAATAAGTATATATTGCAGTATGGTCGTACGATTGGACCCGATTCTGGCTCGATTAATATTTGTAAAATAGGCGGCGTAGCTGTCAATAATTCAACTGGAATGTGGTGTGGCGCAAAGCAGCTACTATACATTTTCGAGCACTCGGGTGGTGCTAATAGATCTACCGGCCCACTCTGATATTGATTATCAATCAATTATCTAATTGTTAGACCGTCATACCGCCCCTTTGAAATAGGAAGAAAAATGAAAGTAATTGTTATCGGTGCAACGGGACATATTGGGAGTTACCTAGTTCCAAGACTGTTAAACCTCGGGTACGAAGTGGTTGCAGTCACACGTGGACAAAGTAGTGGCTATTGTGAGCCTAGTGTCTGGGATAAAGTACAAAGAGTGCAGATAGACCGTCAAGCGCTAGAAGCACAGGGAACATTTGGTCCGGCTATTGCTGGATTAGTTGGCGACATAGTTATTGATCTCATTTGTTTTACCCAAGCAAGTGCTCAGCACCTAGTTGAAGCTCTGGAGGGAAAAGTGAGTCATTTTTTACATTGTGGTACCATTTGGGTACATGGTGGAACAAAACTTGTGCCGTCACTTGAATCGCAAACGCGTTACCCTATTTGCCAATACGGCAGGGATAAGGCGAGTGCTGAAAGTTATCTATTAACACAAGCTAACCTTAAAACGTTTCCTGTTACCGTAATTCATCCGGGACACATTGTTGGTCCAAGGTGGACATCATTAAACCCGCAAGGTAATTTCAACCCTCAAGTGTTTGAAGATATAAAACAAGGTAAAGAAATCATATTACCCAACTTAGGCAAAGAAACATTGCATCACGTTCATGCAGATGATGTGGCATTGCTATTTATTCAAGCAATAAGGCATCGCGATAAAGCCTTAGGGCAGAGTTTTCATGCGGTGTCTGATCAAGCGTTAACGTTAAATCGCTATGTACAAGAAGTCTCTCAACATTATGGCTTTACCGCAAGAATTAGACATATCTCACTCGAGGCCATGCAAAATCATTTAAGCAGTGAAGACTATATGGCGACGGTTGAACATTTAAATCATAGTAGCAACTGTAGTAATGCTAAAGCGAAGTCTTTGCTAGATTACGCACCCAAATACAGCTCTGTAACAGCAATTTTAGAGTCATTGCCTTGATTTTCTCTAGATTAGTGGCTGAAGCCTAGGACTTATTTATGTGGTTGACAAAGAATAAGGGGGCAAGCCCTATCTCTGTGCCACTTATTTATAAGAGCCCGATTACATTGATTTGTAATCGGTTTTTTGTTTTCTAGGGCTTAGCTAACGGAACAGATCTTAACGAGCACAGCCAACGAGAATTGAGTCTAGCGGCGAGATGGCTTCATGAAAGAC
>CAKZQF010000200.1 GCA_937139475.1 uncultured Gammaproteobacteria bacterium
CGCCAGTTCAATTGAGCTATTCGCCCTTGATCATTTGAACTCTAACCATTAGAATTATTATTAATTGAACGTTCAATCAATAAAAAGTGAGACAGCAGTGCCTAAAGTCGGGATGAAATCACTACGTAAAAAACAGCTCATCAATGCAACGCTAGAGTCCGTTGCGCAATATGGACTGCAAAATACAACTATCGTGACCATTAGCCGATTAGCGGGCTTATCATCTGGCATCATTAGTCATTATTTCGGTGGTAAACAAGGGTTAGTAGAAGCGACGGTTAAATACCTGCTAGAGCAATTAAAGCTATCGTTGCTAGAACGAGTAGCCCAACAACCCCTTAGCCCAACGGAGCGCTTAAAGTCCATTGTCGATGCTAACTTTTCGCAATCGCAGCGCTCTGTTGCAGCGACAAAAATGTGGCTTAGCTTTTGGGCGCAATCAATGCACGACCCAGCACTAGCCCGTCTGCAACACATCAACAATAAGCGCTTGTACAGTAATTTGATTTTCTCATTTCGTCAGTTGCTCGATAAAGATTCGGCCGTTATAGCGGCGCAGCAAACTGCCGCGATGATCGATGGCTTCTGGCTGCGAAGCGCGCTAAGTCCACGACCTGAAGAAGAGTTCGAACAAGCTCAACGTTTATGTAAAAACTCAATAGACAATCTGCTCAAGCAGTACGGAGAAGTTACTTGTCTTTAAAATGCTTTAAGAACTTTGTCGATGGCACCTATCTGGCAAACGAAAGTGGCGCAACCTTTGATGTGATTAACCCCGCAACGGGACAAGTTATCTATCAGGTAGAAATTGCGGACGAGAAGATCCAAGCGCAAGCCCTGCTTAGCGCACAACGCGGCTTTGCCAAATGGTCAGCCATGAGTGCGGTCGAGCGCAGCCGAATTTTACTCAAGGCGGTGAGCTTGTTGCGTGAGCGCAATGATGAATTAGCCGAAATTGAAGTGCTTGAAACCGCCAAACCATGGCAAGAAGCCTCGGTAGTAGACGTTATGTCTGGTGCCGACTCAATTGAATTTTTTGCTGGCCTGGCCCCAGGGGTTGAAGGTAATCAGCAGCCTGTTGATGGTGATTTTTATTACACGCGGCGCGAGCCTCTAGGCGTTTGTGCCGGTATTGGCGCGTGGAACTATCCTTTGCAAATTGCTTGCTGGAAAGCGGCACCGGCATTGGCCTGCGGTAATTCGATGATCTTTAAACCATCGGAAGAAACCCCGCTTGGCGCGTTAAAACTAGCCGAGATATTCACACAGGCTGGTCTTCCTGATGGCGTATTTAATGTTATCCAAGGGGCAGGTGATGTGGGTGCTTGGTTAAGCCATCACCCAGAGATTGCTAAAGTGTCGTTCACAGGCGAAGTGGGTACAGGGAAAAAAGTGATGGCGGCCGCTTCCACGTCATTAAAGGAAGTCACCATGGAGCTTGGTGGTAAATCACCACTGATCATTTTTGATGATGCTGATGTAGATAATGCCGTTTCAGCAGCAATGCTGGGTAACTTTTACACCCAGGGCGAAATCTGTACTAATGGCACTAGGGTATTCGTTCAGCGCGGCGTGTATCAGCAGTTTATTGATAAATTACTTGAGCGTACAAAAGCTAATATTGTTGTTGGTGATCCAATGGATCCAGCCACAAACTTTGGCGCACAGATTTCCTTAAAGCATTTTAATCTCGTCCTTAAGTATATTGATATTGGGATAAATGAAGGCGCAACACTCCTTCACGGTGGTAAGGCGTTGCGACCTGAAAATGCCCCTAATGGTTTTTTCATCGCCCCAACAATCTTTACTAACTGCACCGATCAAATGACCATTTGCAAAGAAGAAATCTTTGGACCTGTCATGACGGTGCTGATTTTTGACGATGAAGATGAGGTCGTTAAACGCGCAAACGCCACGGAATATGGGCTCGCCGCCGGTGTATTCACTCAAGATATTACCCGAGCGCATCGCGTCATTCACCAGATGGAAGCGGGTATTTGCTGGATCAATAGCTACGGTGCATCACCAGCCAACATGCCCGTTGGCGGTTATAAACAATCGGGTATTGGACGAGAAAATGGCTTAGCGACATTAAACCACTATACTCAGCTCAAGTCTGTTTATGTCGGGTTACAGCCATTAGAAAGCCCCTTTTAATGGACAGTACAAAATAAGAGTAAATGATGAATAACAAAAAATTTGATTACATTATTGTCGGCGCAGGATCCGCAGGCTGTGTCTTGGCTAATCGACTCAGTGAGGATAGTGATAATCAGGTGTTATTACTCGAAACAGGCGGCAGCGACAAAAGTATTTTCATTCAAATGCCAACAGCCTTATCGATTCCAATGAATACCAAGAAGTATGCATGGCAGTTTGAAACCCAACCTGAGCCATTTCTAGATAACCGTCGTATGCATTGCCCCCGCGGTAAAGTGTTGGGCGGCTCATCCTCGATTAATGGCATGGTGTATGTTCGCGGTCATGCCAAGGATTTCGATGAATGGCAGCAACATGGCGCGCAGCAATGGGATTATGCCCACTGTCTGCCCTACTTCCAAAAAGCCGAGACTTGGGCATTTGCCGCTGATGAATATCGGGGTACAGAAGGCCCATTAGGGGTTAACAACGGTAACAACATGCAAAACCCACTGTACCAAGCATTTGTCGATGCTGGTGTTGAAGCGGGTTACTTCTCTACCCCTGACTACAATGGTGCGAAACAAGAAGGGTTTGGCCCAATGCACATGACCATCAAAAATGGCGTGCGTAGCTCCACATCCAATGCTTATCTTCGTCCCGCGATGTCTCGTAGCAATTTAACCGTTGTTACCCATGCACTAGTACACAAGGTGTTACTTGAGGGTAAAAAAGCCGTTGGCGTACGATATGAGCGCAAAGGAAAAGTAATTGATGTTGCTGTAAATAAAGAAGTCATTCTAAGCGCTGGTCCTATCGGATCCCCGCATATTTTACAGCTTTCGGGTATAGGCCCTAAAGCGGCGCTTGCCGAAGCTGGTATTAAGTTGAAGCATGAACTGGCCGGTGTAGGCGAGAACTTACAAGATCACTTAGAATTCTACTTCCAGTTTAAATGTAAGCAGCCAATCTCGCTCAATGGAAAATTAGATCTGTGGAGCAAGTTCTTAATTGGCACACGATGGATATTAACCAGAACTGGATTAGGCGCAACCAACCATTTTGAGTCATGTGGTTTTATCCGTTCCAAAGAGAGCGTTGAGTGGCCCGATTTGCAATATCACTTCTTACCAGCAGCGATGCGTTATGATGGCAAAGAAGCCTTTGCAGGACACGGTTTTCAAGTGCACATCGGGCATAACAAACCCAAAAGTCGTGGTTATGTAAAAGCGGTATCTAGCGATCCCAAAGCTCACCCGCAAATTCGTTTTAATTATCTAGAGCACGAAGAAGACAGAGAAGGCTTTCGCGCCTGTGTGCGCTTAACCCGAGAAATTATTGGCCAAAGTGCACTGGATGAATTTCGCGGCGAAGAAATTCAGCCTGGAATTGATGTTCAAAGTGACGAAGAGATCGATACCTTCGTGCGTCAATTTGTTGAAAGCGCCTATCATCCATCATGCTCATGTAAAATGGGTACCGATGAACTGGCAGTGGTTGACCCACAAACCAAAGTCCATGGCATTGAAGGGCTTCGCGTGGTTGACTCATCAATTTTTCCAACGATCCCTAATGGCAACCTTAATGCACCAACCATTATGGTGGCTGAACGCGCGGCGGATATGATTCTTGGCAAGCAAACCTTAGCACCATCAACGGCAGAGGTCGTCATCGACCCCAATTGGCACAAGCAGCAACGTTCAGGTTCGCCCGATAGAAAAATAAAGTAACAGCACAAGCACTCTTTCAGACGTTAATTATCACATGCAAGCTTCTCATATTGATTGTGATACTTAAAATCTGAAGCCTTTCTGAGGTGATACCGAGTGCTCTAACAACAAGAGAAAGGAGCAACACGTGTTTACATTCATTACGCTTAATTTAAGGAGCATATTATGACCACATGGTTATCAGCAGGTATTTTATTTACCTTCGCAATGATAGCGTTTGTGATATATCGCTGGGGCAACATTCGGTGTGTTGGTGTGACACCCGTTAAGACATTCACCTTCATTGCGATCTTATTCACTTCAGGTCTTGATGTGGGGCTTATTATGTTCCCATTAACCGAGTTTGCCGGTTATGCCGACTTAGTAACGAGTCCAGAATACGCCTTCACCAATCCATTGGCGATTGAGTTTGGCTTTTGGGCATTTTTAATCTGGGGATTCTACTTTCTCACCTGCTTCTACTTTTGTGTCATTGAGCCAAGAGTCCAGTTTTTTGAGATCCCCTTGATTAAGCTAATTAACAACGTGGTTATCATTGGCACTTGTGCCTTCACTGCTTATTTACTACTGAGTAATTTACCTTGGTACGTACCAGAGCTAGGTGACGGAGAATCAATCATCGGCAGTTTCTACCTGGTGGTATTTTTAGTGATTGCCGCTGCAGTTTACTCAAGTACCAGCATTCGTTATGTGCGTATTTTAAGTTTGGCAACGACGTGGTTTTTCATCGGCTTAATCGCAATTATGTGGGCTGGTGCTTTCCTTTCAGAAAATTCAGGCCTTGGTGAATTTGCCAGCACAATAGCGTTGCTCGGCGGTTACTTTGGTAATATTCATCAGTTCGTGTTGCCACTCAATGATTATCATGAGTTCTATCTATACTGGTGGTTTGCATGGAGCATCATGATTGGTCAATTCACTGCACGCTTTGTCGGTGGACTTCGCACCTACCAAGTACTTGCTGCAATGTTAGTTTTCCCATCGATTCCAATCGCTATTTGGTTTGCTGTGCTTTATTACTACAGTGCCAATGGGCTCGAAACGGCTGGATTCTACAACATTGCGATGGCAGTAGTCGGCATTACTTTTGTGGTTAACTCACTGGATTCGTTGATTCGTTTATATACCGACAACCTCAACCTCAATGTTGCTCGACTTGGTAAAGTTAAATACTTCCTAGGGAACCTCATTGTACTGAGTCTTCTGACCTTACTGTTTAAGCTTGATTTCCTACAAATCCAATGGGTTGGCGCTGTGGTTATCGGCTTATTCTTCACCTGCTTTGGTTACATTCTATTTACCAAATACAAGGTGGTTAGCGAGATTGAATGCTCTCCAAAAGAAAATAAAATCGACTTTAAGAAAATTGAACTGGCTAACTAAAACAGCTGACTATTTAGATTCACTTTATGGAAAACAAAGAATGAAAAAACGTATTATTGCAGCAGCTATAGGTAGCTTACTGACTCTATCTGCCGGTGCTTCTGCCCAGGTGTCTTCAACCATAAACCTAGTCTCGGATTACACCTTTAATGGTGTTAGCCAAACAGATAATAGCCCAGCACTGCAAGCAAGCCTGGATTACGCAGCAGAAAGCGGCTTTTACGCTGGAACATGGGCATCAAATCTTGATTTTGGTAGCAGCGATGACACTAACATCGAATGGGATGTTTACCTTGGTCAGTATTTTCAGCTTAATGAGAAAATTGGCTTAGATGCAGGTATTGCTTATTACACTTATCATGGCGATTCAGCATCTGATACCTATAACTACCCGGAAGCTTTTGCCAAATTTGGTTACAGCTCAGAGATGGGTGATACCGAATTAAATTTCTGGTACAGCTGGGATTACTTTGGCTTAGACGTGGGCCATTACATTGCCATGGTTGCTCACACGGTTGAGATTGCGGCAGGTCACAACGTACGCTTTAGCTTTGATCGTTCAACTTCAAATGACGAAGCTAAATGGGCATGGGATGGCAATGATGCTTACAACCATTATCGTGTTGAGTACATCACAAGTTGGGAAGGCTTTGATTTAAACCTCGCCCTAGAAGATACCAACATGAACGTAGACACAGCCGATACACGCGTTATCTTTTCGATTTCTCGTACCTTCGGGCTTTAAGCTAAGCTCCTGAACCATAGCTCTTGCCTATAGGCAGGGGCTATACTCAGCTACAATCCAGTTCTACATGACAATCATTGATTTAAGCAAACTTATAATTAAATTTATACACGAATATTTGAGTTAAGCATCATGGAAAAATACGAACAACTGTTAATTTCATTACGCCAAGTGATCCGTGCAATCGACATTCACTCTAAGCAACTTAGCCGCGAATCAGGATTGACTGGGCCGCAACTAATCGTCATAAAGAAAATTTCAGAGCTTGATGGCCCAATGGCTAAGCAAGTGGCACAAGAAATAAACCTAAGTCCCGCAACGGTGACTAGTATTATCGATCGCCTTGAAGCCAGAAATTTAGTTAAGCGTCAACGTAGCCAAATCGATAAACGCAAAGTCGAACTTTACCTATCTGACGCTGGTAAAGCGCTACTTCAAGATGCACCTAAGCCTCTGCAAGATCATTTTATAAAGCGCTATCACTCCCTTGAGCCTTGGGAACAAACCCAATTACTCTCGTCAGTGGAACGTATCGCTTCAATGATGGACGCAGAAGAACTTGATGCAGCCCCCGTATTAATGGTTGGGCAGATTCAAGAAGGACAATCGTAGCGCAATAGTCAAAGAATAGACTACCGATATTCGGTCAGCTCCCCCCCGCTATCAGCAAACGAAATATAATATTGATCACTTCTGTTAATCACCAAAGACGTTAGCCCAAAGATAAAAAACGGAGTCCAGCGCGCTTTTGCTTAGGACTCCATTAAGTTTATTCTGGCTCTTGAGACGATACTTTTAGCCTCGTGCCTTAATAAAAATTAGGTTCATTCAACTACAGCTGTTTGGCTAGTCCCTGAGCCGCCAGCAATTGGTGACCAATGTGACGACCGTATTTTCCATTTCCCACGCTCCTTAGTATATATCTGGCTAACTCGGGTTCTGTAATTACTCACCGCAGGACTTCCTTTAGGCGCCATAGAACCTTCCGAATAATAATGGGCCAGTGCCACCTTATCTGGCACTAGAATGGTCACTTGAATATGTTTAACATCAATGTTGAACGAGATATATTCTTCTGGCCTTCCATCGGCTTTAACTTTCTGAATCAGCCCGCCGCTAGACCAGAACTCCATAGCTCCTTTGCTTGAATAGGTGTCTTCAAGTCCTTTGAGGTGTTTTTTTATATAAGCATTACCATCTATAATCGTCTTTCTCACCTCTTGCTCGGTCGCAATTGCAGCCTGAGTATAAGTGCCAGTGATAACTAACAGCCCAATCAGTATTATGACTCGTTTTATCATTGTTATTTCTCCGATGTTATTTTACCCACCCACCATGACTGCTCTTTTTCCATGAGGGACTTTAGCTCTCCTCGCTTCCGGGAATAGAATAAACTTCGCCAATAGATCTAAATCTTAAACTTAAAAGCTCATCATTAAGACCTTCGGTGCTTTTTCGACTAGGAATCAAGCAAAGCTCGTTTTCAAGTATAGGAGATAATACGCCTGTTGATTGGAATCTTCG
>CAKZQF010000201.1 GCA_937139475.1 uncultured Gammaproteobacteria bacterium
CCCAAAAACAACCACCACCAAATGTTGCTGTTTCATATTCTGTTGTCATGAGTGAATTCTCTTGTCTTTATTTAGATGTCTAGAAGTCTATACTTAATCGTTAGCTATGTAAAGAACTCTAATGACTGTTGTGCATCGCCATTAACTATGAATAGTTCGTTAAGCACGAGAATGGCATTAAGGTGTTGTTATGGTTACTTATATTTAGATGTGGTTGATGTAAGGTTGACCATTAAACATATAATTTAATTACATTGAAATTATTGCTTTATTCCTACTTGTAGCCTTCTTGGTCCATAGTTATTATGGAATTCTTATGTATTGCACAAATTATGAAACCATTTATATGCTGGCACGATACTATGATCCAGTTTATCTTTATCTAATCTGGTAATTAGACTCGCACGCAGTGGCCTTCGGCTGTGGATTAAAATGGATGCCGCAATATTCGATTCTTAATCAAATATTGCGTTAGTAAAAAGCGTCATTGGCTAAACTATCCCTCTTTTCATTCAGTGCTAAATGCTCTGGTTACCTGATGCACCTAATCATCTCGTTTTATGATTTGTCCATTAGCGCCATTGGTAATGGGGTTCTAACAGTATTTATAATTTAACAGCCAGAACGATATATCAATACCGCTCTATTTAGGCATGGCATATAACGAAAAGTAAGCGAAGGTTAAATTTTGCTTTAGTTTAAGTCGCATGGCCGAAAATCATCTTCAATTTAATATCCCTAACGTTAGCTGCCCAGATTAATAAATTTTGATTGTTACGACGTATACAAAGGATTTGCATTATACTGGATATCCTTTCGCCCATTTTATCTAAATGGACATAAGATAACGGTGAGGCTTGCAGGAATTTTCGTGCACTCATTGGGTTAACGCTAATGCTTTTTGGAACCGTTGATAGGTTACTTTGCTTTGGACGATTCCAGTATTCATATGCTCGACAAAATATTGTAGTTCGGCACGAAGTAGCCTTATGTTTTCATGGTCGTTGTTTGACATTACATGACGCAGTGCTAGTTCGCTGGCATGCTGACGGCAGTAAAAGCTTTCACCAGTTTGATGCGTTGCGAACCGCTTGCAGGTTTTATATTGAGGCGCTACCATATGCGACCCGTTTGAACGCACGCTATAATTACATCGTTCGTCTGTCATCCGTCGATGGTCGAGTGCTTGTAATTCGATAATGTTCATTTTTCAATATCCCTCTTTTCAAAGTGTCTTTAGACATGGGGGCTCAATTGACCCTCATGACATTTCAATATGCCTGCTTGCTATTATTCGGTAGGGGGGGCATTCTTGCAACGGCCTAATGGGCAATATTGCTTATCGTGTCGTTGGCTTTTCATTGTTAGTACCATTTGATAATACTCAGCCTGTTGAGCGCTGGTTTATATTCTGTTCAAAATAACCACTAATAAATTCTATCCCCTTCCCATTATCCACCTTCGTTTTGTTGCTCTTGGATACGCTGATATATTTCATCACGATATACCGAGACTTCCTTTGGAGCATGGACACCAATACGTACTTGGTTGCCTTTGATGCCCAATACTGCAACCTTTATCAAACCATCAGCAATTACTAAGGTTTCGCCGACTCTACGAGTTAAAACTAACATCATATATTTCCTTTTTTTGTTTGTTGGAAGTTAATCACATAGTCACCTCACTGGAAGTGGCTATAGGGTAACTCCAGCTTCTGGCACAGAAGCTTATTTAGCGATTGGTGTTACAAGGCTTTCTAGCGGCTTGTTAAACAGTAGGTCGCATCGTTCATGCCTGCTCGTGGCGGCATAGTATTGAAGTCATTTGTTGACTGTTCTGCTGTCGCACCGAAGTATATTTTATTGTCACTCGCTAGCGCTGGGGCAGCTAGCAGTACTGCAGATACGGCGGTTGCTAGCGTTACTATTAATGCTTTTTTCATCGCTTCTTTCCTAGATTGTGTGACAACGGTATTGTTGCCGTAAATGTCACCAGTTCTGTGAGAGTATGGTGTCAGTTTCTCCCAACGATAATGAGCGCAAATATTTAACAGCGCTGTTCTGATTTGTATTGTTTTGCTAACTGCCATAGGTTATTCCTTTGATGGTAGTTTTAAGTGCTGGCAGCCAGCGTTATAAAGACTAAAGGCAGCCTTTGGACCTGTGCCTTGCGCTAGGGCTAAACCGTTAGCAGTCCCCATTTCGTAAGTGACAGCTGATGATGGCAATGTCTTCTTAACCACGTCAAAATGCTGTTTGGCCCGATGATCTACCGCCATAATGTGTGCCCACTGGGCACAACGCGCATGATGTTTGTTATTTTTCAAAGCGATTGTTGGCGCTACTAGCGTAATAAGAAGTAAAACTAATAAAAATGGGCGTGTAAATGTCATTTTCTAATCTCTTGTTTAGGGTGGTTATTAGTGGCCGCTAGTGGCGTCATAAGTGATACTGTTATTTCTGCGTGTGTTAATTCTATACTTTTTCGCAGTTATTGTACCTATGCTATAACATGTTGAGTAGTATTGCTATAGTTTGTGTTAGTGGTGTTACTGTTTTTTTGTTTTTGTGTGTATTGCATGACCTGTAGTTTTGGTTAAAGCTGCCCCCAGCTTCGCTTGGGGTGGTTGTTTCCGGCTTGCCTGCCAATAACTCTATTGCCTGTATATTTTTGTAATATGAATGATTTTTGTGTATTCAAAAACGAATCATAGGTAAAATAATCAGCTTAGTTCTCAATAAGAAGCTCTATTAGTATGCGCAAAAGCCCAATTTTATTAGTTATTCTTTTTCTTGGCGCATGTGCCATTATTCCACAATTAGAATTAGACAACTTGTACGGGACAGCAGATCATAGTCGCTATGAGTTACCTGTTACGGCAACTCAGCAATCGCAACTTGAATTCCATCAAGATATAAAACCCATACTAAATAATCGATGTGTCGTATGTCATGGTTGTTATGATGCCCCATGCCAACTCAATTTGGCATCCTATGAAGGCTTATCTAGAGGTGCAAGTAAAGAGCTTGTGTACAATGGAACACGAATACTCGCATCAAATCCAACCAGGCTTTTTGTGGATGGAGAGACTAATGTTGAATGGAGAAACAAAGGGTTTTACCCTGTTCTTAATGAACGAAGCGCAGAGGGAGATTCAAAGGCTAGCGTATTAAGCCGTATCCTAGCCCTAAAATATAATAACAAGCAGATATTAGATAATAAGCCGCTACCACAAGACAAATTTGATTTTACTCTCGACCGTGCTCAGTATTGCCCTACAGTAGCTCAGATGTCCAATTATGAAAGAACACAACCACACGGAGGCATGCCGTATGGGCTGCCTGCATTGTCAGAGAAAGAAAACAATACTCTCAATGCATGGATTTCTTCTGGAGCACCAGCCACCGCGAACCATAGAATATCTCGGAAATATATTGAGAAAATCCAACGGTGGGAAACGTTTTTGAATGGGGACAGCTTAAAAACACAGATTATGGCAAGGTATATATATGAACACTTGTTTTTGGCTAATCTTTACTTTGACGTTCCAAGTTTACCGTCTTCTCGCCAGTTTTTTAAATTAGTAAGGTCAGCGACTCCTCCAGGTGTACCGATCGAATTAATTGCGACCCGCCGCCCATTTGATGACCCCGGAGTCGCTCGCGTTTATTACAGAATTCGACCTGTTTACGATACCATCTTATTTAAGACACATATGCCATATGCGCTCAATAAGGAGCGAATGGCTAAGTTCAAACGTTGGTTCATTGACGAAAACTTTAAAGTTGACCATCTGCCAAGTTACGATGCAACTGAGACATCAAACCCATTTATAACCTTTGCCCAAATTCCGGCTAATAGCCGATATAAATTTTTGCTAGAAGAGGCTCGGTTCACCATCATGGGCTTTATAAAAGGTGCTGTTTGTCGTGGGCAAATTGCATTAAACGTTATCAATGATCACTTCTGGGTGGTTTTTGCCAAACCGGAAGAGGCCATTACTGCGGCAAACTCCCTATCAGGAAAGCGTTTAGTTGATGCAACCTATAATCTACGGCTACCAGCAGACTCAGGTAGCACAGCGGGCATTAGTAACTGGTTGCAATATGCCAAGTACCAAATGCAATACCTTGAAGCCAAGTCAAAATACTTAAATGAAGTCTATAAAGATGGCTTTCAGCCAACTTTAGATTTAGTTTGGGATGGAGAGGGCAGTAACAAAAATGCAGCATTAACAATTTTTCGTCATTTTGATACCGCTTCGGTTGAGTATGGATTCATTGGTGAAAATCCTCAAACTATGTGGTTGATTGGATACCCCTTACTTGAAAAAATTCATTACCTGCTGGTTGCAGGGTTTGATGTGTACGGTAATTATGGCCATCAATTAAAAACGCGCTTATATATGGACTTTCTTCGGATGGAAGGTGAGTCCAATTTTGTTGGATTACTCCCGAAAACCTCTCGTAAAAAGATCGTAAACCAATGGTATCAAGAAGAGCCTGAAACGACAGAAAATTACTTTAATAACACACTTATATCATTAAATAGTGATTCGGGCATTACCTATCAGACGTCGCAACACTACATTGAGTTACAAGAGAAGCTTACTAACCACCTTTCTAGCGTACTAGATAATAAATACAAAATAAGTAATTCAAGGTTACCAGCTACTTCACAAAGAGAATTAGAAAAACTTGGCTCACTATCAGGCAAGCCTGTATCTTTCCTTCCTCAAGTTAGCTTTATTACTGTAGAGGACAACGGGAAAGAGCATTATTTCACCTTAATACATAACAATGCACATACCAATGTAAGCCACATATTTTCAGAGGAGGACCGTAGAGTACCTCGAAAAGACACGCTAACTTTGGCATACGGTTTTATCGGCGCATACCCTAATGTGTATATCAAAGTAGATATACACAAGCTTGCACTGTTTACGGATTCAATCTCAGCCTTATCGAGTCAAGATGATTATCGCCGATTGCTAGATCAATATGGAATACGCCGCACTCACAACGAGTTTTGGAATCATAGCGATAAAGTGCATAGAGCAACGGAGTTGGCGATGCCAATCGAACATGGCTTACTCGATTACAATAGATTGGAGAATAGATAAAATCAGAAGCAGATATAGATGAAGTAACAGCAAGCGAAATACAGCTTTGGTATATCTTTAGCCTTTGCTCAGTTAAACATGGGTCACTATAGGTGGTTTTAGTGGGCTACCGCATCTATGAACTGAATACCTGTCAGTTAATAAGTACACGCAAGGATACAAAATATGCGTGTAATTTATATCTGACAACCTTTGTGCCGCATTGTAGAATATAGCCTTAACAACAATAAATTATCAAAGCCTCACAGATGAATTACAGCACTCGAATTTATAAAACTAATTCCACAATTAGCTTCTGGCCTGTGTTTATTCTTATCATAATACTTCAAGGATGTAGCTCCATACCTGACAATTCCAATATGGAAGTGAGCACTGCTGTAGAAAATAAAGGTGATACGACACTTGATAAGATGGTAGAGCTTCAATTAACAAATAATAGTGTAGTGGTCAACTAATTTTGGCCACGGATTTGTATTCAAGCCAGTATCTTTTCTCTGACTCATTTGGTGTTAGTCC
>CAKZQF010000202.1 GCA_937139475.1 uncultured Gammaproteobacteria bacterium
ATTATAAAAATTGATGATAAATATTTGCGTGAAAGGCGGAAAGTTTTGTGGAATTACGGAAAATTGTTACTAAGCTCGATAACTGTATATAAAAACAGCAAGAGGCAGTTATGTATAAATCTCCGTTTCTTAACCATGTGCATGATTACATGCTCACACGGCACTACGCTCGGCTCACCATTAAATCATATATTTACTGGATAAAGTATTTCGTAAACTTTAATCATAAACAACATCCGAGTACGCTTGGTAATGCGGAAGTTGAAGGTTTCTTAACTTACCTCACCGTTAATCGTGGCGTGGCAGCCAATACTCAAACACAGGCGTTAAATGCTTTAGTCTTTCTCTATCGGGAGATAATACATCAACCCCTTTGCAGCTCATTACGATATCATCGAAGCAAAAAGCAGCGTAAGCTGCCAGTCGTGCTTACGCCAACAGAAATCAAATTACTGCTGAGCAATATAGCGCCACAACACCAATTATTGGCCAAGCTTATGTATGGTAGTGGACTACGCTTAATGGAAGCGATACGGCTACGTATAAGGGATATCGACTTTGACTATTTCACCTTGTCTATTTGGAATGCCAAGGGCGGCAAACATCGGCGGGTCACATTAGCTAAAGAACTAAAACAAGATTTGGTAAAGCAGATGCAACTGGCGCATTGTTACTTTGCTCAAGATCGTGAAAATGACGAGTACGCGGGAGTAAAATTACCTTATACCAATCAGACTAAGTTTATTCCCGCCCAGAGTAACTCAGGGCATTCAGTTTGAGGCGCGATGATTTAGGAATGGTTATTCCCTTTCAAATTATCGCAACAACAAAATGATTGTCCTGAGTTCCTCCCGTTGGGCGGGTTTGAAATGACTTTATACTGCGTTAGATGAACTTGAAATAGAATAACTAATCCATCATTCATCTGCCTTGTCTAAAGCCATTTCAATTCCCGCTGAGTGGGAAATTACTTTATCTGATTGGTATTACGCACTACATCGTAAATACCCCAGTGCGCCTTATGAATTTCTATGGCATTTTCTGTTTCCTTCCTACAAGTTAAGCCTTGAGCCTGGCACGACCAACTTAAGACGCCACCATATTAATGAAACCAGCTTTCAAAAGGCATTAAGAAAAGCCTCGCGGGAATCATCCATCGCTAAAACCATTTCATCACACACCTTAAGGCACTCCTTTGCGACGCACCTCCTGGAGCGGGGGGCAGACATACGCACGATTCAGGAGCAATTGGGCCATACCGATGTGCGAACCACACAAATCTATACACACGTCTTTGAGGCTGGCGCCAACGGCGTAGTTAGCCCCTTTAGCCATTTGTACAAATGTTGAGGTGCTCAGCTAGCTATTGGACATTGGGAAATGTAGATTGATGTAGAAACTAAAAAGCCCGGAAAACCGGGCTTTTTCTTTTCACACTAGTAATCTTACTTAGCGCTTGGGTTCTTCATGTATTTGAAGAAATCATTATCAGGTTTTACAACCATCATATCGCTGCTTGCGTTGAATGATTTCTTGTAAGCGTCCATCGAACGAAGGAAGCTAAAGAACTCAGGATCTTGTCCATAAGCGTCAGCATAGATTTTAGCGGCTTGTGCGTCACCATCACCACGTGTGATACGTGCTTGAGAGTCGGCATCAGCTAGCATAATCGCCACTTTTGCATCGATATCAGCGCGAATAATTTCTGATTGCTCTTTACCTTTAGAACGATGCTCTTTAGCTACAGCTAAACGCTCTGCACGCATACGCTGGTAAATACTGCTACGAACCGCTTGTGGTAATTCGATTTGCTTAACACGCATATCAACCAGTTCAATACCGATATCTTCTGCTTTAAGTGCTGCTTCTTTTAACGCTTCGCTCATTAGCTCAGTACGCTCGCCAGAAACAATTTCTGAGATAGTACGTGTACCAAATGAATTACGTAGACCATCACTAACTTTTTGCTTAAGTAAGTTTTCAGCGTTAAGTTTGTTACCGCCACCTGTACGCAGGTAGTAAGTAGCAAAATCTTTAATACGCCATTTCACGTAAGAATCAACGATCAAGTCTTTCTTTTCAGAAGTAACGAAACGATCCGGTTCGCCATCAAGCGTTTGAATACGCGCATCTAGAATGCGTACTTTATCAATAAATGGTACTTTAAAACGTAGCCCAGGCTCGAATACAGCGGTGGTACCACCATCATCTTTCAGCACAGCGGCAAAACGTACTTTGATCGCACGCTGCCCTTCAAAGACAACATAAAGCGATGAGTAGGCAAATAAGGCCACTAAGCCAATTGCAATTAATCCAAAACGTTTCATCGATTAATTTCTCCCTTGGCGAGTAGCGTCACGACCGTACGCACGTAGTGTATCGGTGACTTGATTAGAGGTACTATCTTGCTGAACGCCACTAACACCAGCAGCTCTTGCTGGAATGTTCATCGGCTTAGTGCCGCTGTTCATCAGCTTATCCAATGGTAAATACATCATGTTGTTACCACCATCGACATCCACCATGACTTTACTTGTATTGGCGTAAACACTTTCAATAGTTTCAAGGTAGATACGCTCACGCGTTACGTCTTTAGCAGCTTTGTATTCAGGTAATAGCTTGGTAAAACGAGCTACCTCACCAGTTGCTTTTAGAATTTGCTGTTCTTTATAAGCCTTTGCTTGTTGCTCTAAACGACGCACCTGACCACGAGCGCGCGGTTCAATACTTAGTGCATAAGCTTCTGCTTCACGAATGTAACGTTCTTCATCTTCTTGTGCTGCAATTGCATCATCAAAAGAACCTTTTACTTCTTCTGGTGGGCGAGCAGGCAAGAAGTTAACATCAACAATTTCCAGACCTAGTTTGTAAGGCTCAATAATTTTATTGATTTCCACTTCAGTTTGTTGACGTACCAATTCACGACCGGTCGTTAACAAATCATCCATTGATGTATGTCCAACAACATAGCGCAGTGCACTGTCCGTTGCTTGGCTCAATGAGTTAGTCGGGTTAACCGCACTAAATAGGAATGCTTCTGGGTCAATAACACGATACTGTACGTCCATTTCAACGCGTACAACATTCTCATCCATCGTCAGCATGAAACCAGCAGCAGCCATTGAGCGACTTGTTTCAATATCTACAGGGATTACATTATCAACAAAGGTTGGTTTCCAGTGTAAGCCAGGATTTACTTGGCTATGCACAAGACCAAAGCGTAATACCACACCACGCTCCGCTTCTTTAATTGTGTAGAAACCACTTACAGCCCACACGGCAGCAAGAATTAATAAAATAAAGAGGAAAGCACCGCTAGACAACCCGCCGCCATTGCTTGATGAGCTACCGCCACCAAATATGCCGCCAAATTTCTTAGAGAGGTTTCCTAAGACCTCATCTAAATCTGGTGGTCCTTGATCTTTTCCACCTTTGTTTCCCCAAGGATCTTTACCTTGATTTCCAGGCTCATTCCAGGCCATAAAAACTCCACGTTAAGTAATAATAATTATGAAACAATAAATTGTTGCAACTCATTGTCTGTACGTTTTAATAATTTGTTCCATTCGACCACTGGCAAACGAATAGATAACAAGGTATGTCCAAGCTCATCATAGCTCTCATCAAGCACACATTCATGCTTATATAACAACCCTTTGTATTGCCCCTGTACATTGGGAGGCAAACTTAGCCGATGTTCGACAATCGAACCACTCAGGAGTTCCGTTAGTGCTTGCTTTAATAGCTCTATCCCAAGCCCTTTTCTGGCTGAGATCCACACCCGAACAGGAACGCCTTCGTCATTGCGATCAATACGCGGCGGCACATCTTCCTCAAGCGCATCCAGTTTATTACACACCAATAATTGCGGTATGTCGTCTGCTTCAATGTGCTCAAGCACTTGAGTTACTTGTTCTATATTATCGGTTTTTCTAGGATCAGCAACATCAATTACATGTAATAGCAGATCTGCTTCTTGTGTTTCTTGCAGCGTTGCCTGGAAAGCAGCAACCAAATCATGCGGTAAATGACGAATAAACCCTACCGTATCCGCTAATATCACATCACCAACATCTTCAACATCGATCTTACGCAACGTTGGATCTAGTGTCGCAAACAGCTGATCTGCCGCATAAACATCAGACGCAGTAATGGTATTAAATAGCGTCGATTTACCTGCATTGGTATAACCAACTAACGAAACAGTGGGTACTTCAGCACGCGTTCTGCCGCGTCGGCCTTGTTCACGTTGCTTGGATACTTTATCTAAACGCCCGAGAATATTTTTAATTCGCGCGCGTAATAATCGTCTATCAGTTTCTAATTGGGTTTCACCTGGACCACGTAAACCAATACCACCTTTTTGTCTTTCAAGGTGAGTCCAACCGCGAATCAGTCGGGTGGAAATATGACGTAGCTGAGCGAGCTCAACTTGTAGCTTACCTTCGTGAGTACGGGCTCGCTGCGCGAAGATATCTAGAATAAGTGACGTTCTATCTAATACGCGGCATTGGCAAAGGTGCTCAAGGTTTCGCTCTTGTGACGGGGTTAATGCGTGATTAAAAATCACAACATCGGCATCGAGAAGTTTCACCGTGTCGGCAATTTCTTGTGCCTTACCAGTGCCTACAAAGTATTTAGCTTGAGCTGAATTACGTGAACCAGTAACACGCCCACAAGTTGCTACCCCTGCAGACGAGACTAATAATTCTAACTCTTCTAAATCTTCGCGATCGTCTTCCGATGAAAAATCTATATGAACAAGGACCGCCTGTTCGCCGGCCTCAAAACGATCAAACAAAGACTATTCCTTAGCTTTCTTCAACTTCAGGAGCATCATCGCCCTGTGTATGTTGATGTGCGTTAAATGGGCGCGCAGGTACCACAGTCGAAATAGCATGTTTGTATACCATTTGACTTACCGTATTGCGTAGTAAGATAACGAATTGATCGAATGACTCGATTTGCCCTTGCAATTTAATACCATTTACCAAGTAAATTGCTACTGGGCAGCGTTCACGACGCAATGCGTTCAAGAATGGGTCTTGTAATGATTGTCCTTTAGCCATAGCTAATCCTTATTATAAATTTATGTAATTATTTTTCTTAATAGCTAGTTTGGCGTTAAATTTAGCTAACGCTCTCTTATCAACTAGCCAACGATACTTCGAATTTTTTCAATGTTTTGCAGTAATATCTCTTCGCTATTCTCACCAATTGGCGTATATAAACGATTAAGATTTTTCCAACTGCGTAACCATGTCATTTGACGCTTAGCCAATTGACGGGTTGCAACAACGCCGCGAAAGACCATTTCGTCATGGTCAATGCCGCCATCTATATATTCCCACATTTGCCTATAGCCAACACAGCGTACAGACGGTAAATCAACGTGCAGATCCCCTCGATCATACAATGCTTTCACTTCCTGTTCAAAACCAAGTTCAAGCATTTGTTTAAATCGTAGCTCAATTCGATGATGTAATTCGCTTCTTTCCTCAGGATAGATAGCAAATTGCACCACGTCAAAGGGTAATTCATTATCAATAGTCGTAGAAAGCTCGGTCAATGACTGACCGGAAATTCTATATACTTCAAGTGCTCGTGATAACCTTTGTGGATCATTTGGATGAATACGTTTGGCTGAGACAGGATCTATCTTAGCCAATTCATCATGCAACCACTGCCAACCATGCTCCTGCGCCTGAGCTTCAATTTCGGCGCGAATGGCTGGCTGTGAAGCCGGTAATGGCGATAAGCCATCTATTAATGCTTTAAAATAAAGCATGGTGCCGCCGACCAACAAAGGTGTTTTACCCCGTGCACTTATTTCGCCCATTAGCTTTAACGCATCCGCTCTAAAATCAGCTGCGGAATAAGCCACACTCGGATCGAGTATATCAATTAAATGGTGTGGCGCCCGAGCTTGCTCTTGTGCATTTGGCTTAGCGCTACCAATATCCATTCCTCGATAGATAAGTGCTGAGTCAACAGAGATAATTTCGCAATTATGCTGTTCCACCAGACGAATCGCCAGCTCAGTCTTACCGCTAGCGGTTGGCCCCATCAAAAAGATAGCTTTGGGCAAATTATTCATTTTCACTTGTTCACTTCGTCGGGTTCAAATGCTGCAATGGATGCTTGAAAGTCTACTTCAACCATTAATTGCGTCACCAAAGGTGCGATTGTCTCTTCAAACTCAGTTAGCTTTATCAATAAAGCTTTCGCTTGCTCTAACCCAGTGCAAGGCGAGGCATGTTGCCCAAGCCACTGACACACGATTGGCTTTAATGCACCCTCATCGAGGTGTCGCTGCTGATTAAGCAATTGTAATAACTGAGGCACCAACAATGCAATATCTTTATCGCGAAGCATTGCCGGCACTTGTTTGATTATAATTTGGGGATCGCGCAAGGTAATATCAATCCCCAAGCGGCGAAAAATTTGTTCACTATGGTTTAACTGCTCAAGTAACAAGCGATCAAGTGTAACCGAGACTGGCAGTAACAACGGTTGCCCCACCAGCCCCTGTGACCATCTTTGCTCTAATTCCTGCTGCATTACCAGCCAATTGAGCTTAGTTAAGGAGACTAATTTCACCTGTTGTTGATGCAACACACTCAAGTAATCACCACTGACGATTGATAATGGCTCGCCGAATAATTGTGATGTTCTATCGCTGTTTAGCTGTTCGGTTGAGATTTCACGATGGAGTGGTGACTCACCTTGCCCCATCAATTGTTGATATGATTGAGCCGCAACGCCAATATCGACCTT
Organism: uncultured Gammaproteobacteria bacterium; assembly: GCA_937139475.1. Taxonomy (GTDB): domain Bacteria; phylum Pseudomonadota; class Gammaproteobacteria; order Enterobacterales; family Psychrobiaceae; genus Psychrobium. The sequence continues at coordinate 6,778 of CAKZQF010000202.1, forward strand.
GGGGCGATCATGATGATAACTCGGTTGATAGCTCGGCTGCTGGCTCTCTCGATAACGTGTTGTTGGTTGCTGTTGATAAAATGCCTGCGCGCTTTGTTGATTGCTTGGCCTAGCCGCTCGTTCACTTATCGAGTCATTTGTATAACTATGGCTTGCTACCGGCTGAGTATTTGTCGCATGTTCATTACTATTCATCGCTTGAGTAAGCGCGCTACTAAGCACCTGAATAATTAAATCATGAACAACGCGAGACTGATGAAAGCGCACTTCATGTTTGGCAGGATGCACATTAACGTCAACTTCGCTTGGGTCAAGTTCGATATACAGCACATAACTTGGTGCCATGCCCTCTGGAAGATAATGCTGATAAGCCTGTCGAATCGCGTGGTTAATGAGTTTATCCCGCATCATGCGGCCATTCACATAGCAATATTGCACATCACTATGTGATTTCGCGATATGAGGCAGCCCTAACCAACCACTTAGCTTTACCTCATTATGGGCATTCCGCTCTTCATTAAACGCAATAGCGATTGCATTCTCCATGAAGCGGTTTGAACAAATAGCGGCGACTCGGCGCTCTTTTTGAGCTTGTGTCGTGGCAATTTTTAGATTTCTTAGCAGCTTGTCGTTATGTTTTAGCACGAACTCGACATCAAAACGACTTAACGCAAATCGTTTGATTAGCTCGTCAATATGATTAAATTCTGTTTTTTCGGTGCGCAAAAAGCGGCGACGTGCTGGTGTATTAAAAAACAAATCGGCCACTTCGACCGTGGTGCCATCAGGATGGGCAACCGGGGTGATCTCTACCGCCATATCACGCCCTTGCGCGAATGCTTGCCATGCTTCAGTTTGATCGCGAGTTTTAGAGGTAAAATGTAGTCGACTTACCGAGCTAACACTCGCCAGCGCTTCACCACGAAAGCCCAACGACACAATGGCTTCGAGATCATCAAGATTCTTTATTTTACTCGTCGCATGGCGTGAAAGCGCTAGCATCAACTCAGACTTGGCCACACCACAGCCATTATCACGTACCCGCAATAACCTACTGCCACCTTTTTCTACATCCACTTGAATTTTAGTGGCTTTGGCATCAAGTGAGTTTTCAACCAGCTCTTTAATAACAGACGCAGGGCGCTCGACAACCTCGCCAGCAGCGATTTGGTTGGCTAGTCGCGTGGAAAGTAATTCAATTGCCATGACTATCCTTGGGGTATCTTCAACACTTGCCCAATCATTAACTGATTCGAACGCATTGCATTATGTTTCTTGAGCGTGCTTATGGATATCTTATAACGCTGGGCCAACATCGAGAGTGAATCTCCCGATACCACGCGATGTGTTTGCGGACGATAATTTGCGTATAAAGTCCCATCGGGTGGATTTTTCTTAAAGTATTGTTCAATTCCGGCAAAGATAGCATTCACTAACTTTTTACGATGCTTGGTATTGTAAAGCAGCTTTTCTTCCCTTGGATTAGATACAAACCCTGTTTCGACAAGCAATGAGGGAAAATCTGCTGATTTAAGCACAGCCAGACTGGCAAACGCTGGTTCTTTTTTATGCAGCTTGGTAACCCGGCCTAACTTTTTAAGAATGCCCCTGGCAATCGTAAAACTTTCGTCCATCCGTTTATCCATTGACATATCGATAATGGTGCGTGCCAGGTACTTTTCATTTTCAGTAGAGTCAATAATTTTTCCAACACCACCAAGCAAGTCAGAATGCTTTTCATGGTTCTCTAAGATACGACCAATTTCTGTATTGGCACGTCGCGTTGACAATAATAAAACCGAGGCACCACTAGGCTGTGATGAAGTAAAGGCATCCGCATGAATTGACAGCAGCAGATCTGATTTGGCCTTACGGGCAATTTCAGAGCGTCTATTCACGCCGATATAATAATCACTTGTTCGTGTTAGAACTGCTTTTAAGCCTTTGGTGCTATTTATCTTTTTCGCCAGCATCTTCGAGATATCCAGCGTTATATTTTTTTCGTATCGCCCACTCGCCCCAATGGATCCAGGATCTTCACCACCATGCCCGGCATCGATAGAGATAATAATATCGCGATTAAGGCCGCGCATAGTCGCCGCAGTCTTGGTTGGTTTTTTACTGGCTTTAGGCTGGCTTGCAGCAATGGGGACCTGGTGTTTTGGTAAATCGACCACTAAGCGATTACCGTACGGGCCAGTGGCTGGCAGAGGGAAAATTCGCGGCGTAGTCGCTCTTTTTAAATCAATAACTAAACGAAGCGTGCCTTTTTTAGGCGCCTTGCTGACCCGAAGTTTTTTGGCAATATCACTTTTTATAATAACGGATGCTAAGTTTGCAGTAAGTTTGGTTTGGGCAAAGTCAATGACCAGTCGATCGCCATTGGTTAGCGAGAAGTAGCTAAATGTTGGCTGTTCCTTTAGATCAAAAACCAAACGGAATTTATCTGGTGAAGGCCAAACGCGAATATCTTGCAAAGTGTTTGCTGTGGCGCTACCGACCCAACCAATAGCCATTACAACAATGAGTATTAACAAACGTTTCATTTAATTATTCAATTCCTGTTGATAAATGATCCAATATAGTCCTGCCGTTATCGCTATTGGCTATGATTGAGGCTTGACGCTGTTCATTGTCATAGGTCAACGTCAGTTCAAGGTCTGCCTGTGGCAACAAACCAAAACCGCGCTGAGGCCACTCGATCAAGCATAGGCTGTTGGCGTTAAAGTAATCTCTAATTCCCATAAACTCTAATTCTTCAGGATCAGATAGGCGATAAAGATCAAAGTGATATACTTGCCAGTCACCAACATTATACGGCTCCACCAGCGTATAGGTAGGACTCTTAACATTGCCTTTATGACCAAGACTTTGCACAAAGCCTCTGGAGAATGTGGTTTTTCCTGCGCCAAGGTCACCATGCAAGTAAATGGTCGTCGCGCCAGTGCAATGTGATGCAATGTCTCGGCCTAGTGCGACAGTAGCATCACTGTCGAGCAAATGACGAAGGTAAGGAACAGGTATATTTTGCATAATATTATAAATTGCGACAAACTAGCTTAAAATTGAGTTAAATATATCATTTATCACTGAATTGACCAATAGCAAGCAACGGTCCCCAAAGCATGGTCACCATCGTTTAATTAAAGCATGCGCTCTGTTAATTGGTGACACGATAAAACGATGAAAGAGAAAGTATGAACAATAACGTCCGCTCGCCCTGCGTTGCCAACTGTAAACTAGACGAGAATGAAGTCTGCGTCGGTTGCCATCGAACCATTGAGGAGATTCTTATCTGGTCCAGTGCCAGTGATAAAGAAAAACTCGCGGTATTGGCTCGACTAAAACAGCTTAAAAATAACAACTAAACTATTTCAGTGCCCAAGGTGTCGCTGTATTTTTGTTTAATGTCTAACACCTGGGGCAGATTTTCTATAAATACCTCGACAAGGCGTGGCTCAAACGCTTTACCGGATTCTTTTTGTAATAGCTCAATTGCCGCCTCAACAGACCATGCTTCTTTATATGGCCGCTCAGTTGTTAAGGCATCAAATACATCAGCCACCGCCACTATTCGGCCTTCGACTGGAATAGATTCGCCACTCAGGTTATTCGGATAACCACTGCCATCCCATTTTTCATGGTGCGTAGCAATAATGCTTCGTGCAACGTCAATAACGTTGGAATTATTGGCTTCAAGTAAGCTAAAGCCCTGCATGGAATGAGTGTTCATTTGTACTCGTTCTTCATCTGTTAGCCGGCCAGGCTTTAACAGAATACTATCTGGAATACCGATTTTTCCAATATCGTGCAACGGCGCTGCCTTTGCGATCATCGTCACGATGGATTTAGGTAATCCTAGCCCCTGAGCAATTATCCGCGAATACTCGCCGACGCGAATAATATGTTGTCCTGTATTGTCATCACGTAATTCCCCCGCTTTAGCCAAACAATGAATCAGTGAATCATTGGCATCTTCTAACTCTTTCGTGCGCATCTCAACCAGGTCTTCAAGCTTTTCGTTCATCATGGTTAATACTTGAAAGTGCCGATAAGATTTTAAGATATTGCGGGTACGTAGAATCACTTCTTCTTCGTTAAAAGGCTTGCTAATAAAATCATTAGCACCACGACTAAGCGCGCTGTTGCATATTTCAGGTCCTTCCTTGCCTGAAATAATTAGAATGGGTAACTGGTCTATATCATAAACCTCTCGTACCGACTCAATAACCTCTAATCCTGACAGATAAGGCATTTCAATGTCGAGGAACAAGACACTGATATCTTCTGACTTTAATTTATCCATCACTAGACGAGGGTCAGTTATACTGAGTACTTTTGCGCTAAAGTTATCCTGCACTAGCGCGCTTAAAATCATACAATTGGTTAATGAATCATCACATACAAGTATGGTATCAGAGCTATTTATTTCCATATATTAGTAACCCGTCCGTTTAATTGTAATGGAATAACCCCACTAAGAATAAGGGGTTAATATGATTTTATAGCACATGCTTTAATAGTAGACAACTAAACGACAGGCAAAAAAAAACACCTAAAAAACCGCCAGGTTTTTAGGTGCCGAGTATTCAATAATAGTTGGATTGAGTCCCTAAATACTTGGTAAGTATTTTCAACCTAAATAGACAAAATAACAAGATAACCAACAAAATACTTTAAAAATAACTTTATTTAACTAACAATAACGACAATTAACTGAATATTTTCTAATTCAACGGTAATATTATGAAGAAAGATTATCAGATCGACAATTTAGACAAGAATATCCTTAATGCATTGCGAGAAAACGCACGCAGCCCTTATGCAGAATTGGGCAAAAAGTTTACCGTCAGCCCAGCGACAATTCATGTTCGTGTCGAAAAGATGAAACAGGCAGGCATCATTAAGCGCACTAAAGTGGAATTAAACCCAAAAGAACTTGGCTTTGATGTATGCTGCTTTATTGGAATAAACCTTAAAGCGGCCGGGGATTACAACCCGACGATTGCAAAACTCGAGCAGATTGATGAAGTCCTTGAGGCCTATTACACTACCGGTCACTATAATATTTTTGTAAAAATTATGGCACGCTCAATTGATCACCTGCACAATGTTTTGATCAATAAAATACAAGCTATTGAAGAAATACAATCGACAGAAACACTTATTTCATTAGATAATCCAATTAACCGGGAAGTATCGCCCTAAGCTTGGAAGTTTTGCCTAATTAAAACGTTACCTTCAATAAATGGACCTAACCGTGATCAGATTGATTTACCTATTGTTATTTTTTTTATGTCCGTTCTTAGCCGTTTCTCAGGAGCTAAGCCAATTCGATGTTTTTCCCGAAACCTCTCAAGGTAAATCTCAGCGCGAACAATTCTCACAAGTCATCGATAAAATAAATACTAGGCATATTCGTAACAAAAAAGCGAAACAGCTAGCCCAGGAAATGCAAGCATTACAGAGTTACTCTCTTTACCCTTATCTCGAATATGAACTAATCAAGCACCAAATAGCACAGCGCCCGCTCAAGCAAATCACTGCTTTTATCGATAAATATGAGCAATTACCTTTTATTCCTTCTTTACGCCGTATTGCCATAAGCGCCAAATACAATAAACGCCAATGGCATGATGTTATCTCATTGCACAAAGAGGGTAACAGCTTTAAATACCAATGCATGTATTTGCGCTCACTAATAAAAACAGGCCAAACCAAGTTAGCACTCTCGAAAGTAGAAAAGGTGTGGCTCAATGGGCAATCATTGCCAAAAAACTGTGATCCGGTTTTGATGACATGGAGCAAGTCAGGCAAAAAAACCAATAAATTAATCAAACAGCGAATTGAGCTGGCTTTCAAACAACGTAACAGCAAGTTGGCAAAATACCTGGCCAAGTCCCTCGATAAAGCAAGCCGCAAGGAATTTAAATACTGGCATGCACTTTATCGCCAGCCTAGAAAAGCCACCCAAATGGCGTATTGGAAAAAACGCGGCCATACGGCAAATACCATGATGTATATCGCTTTAGAGCGATTGATCTACCAACAACCCAAGCTCGCTGCCACCCTATTAAATAGGATTGAAAAACATCAAGGTTTTACAGCGACTCAGCGTAGTAAGTTAATCAATAAATTGGCGCTGCGTATTATTACCAAAGATCATGTTAATGACTCGCTTAAACCTTGGCTTAACCGGTTGGACTGGCAACACTTAAACAAATCAGCGCGTTCACAAATACTTCGCCATCTCGTCGGACTAAGTGAATGGCAATTGATTGAGTCTTTATACCCCGCTGCTCGGGGAGCGAATCCCCTACCATTGGAGTGGCAATATTGGCATGCCATTGCATTGTCAAAGCTTGGCAAACATCAACAATCAAAGCAACGCTTGCAAACAATCGCTAAAAAGCGGCGTTATTATGGTTTTCTAGCCAGTGATAGGTTGAATCTGCCTTATAGTTTGAATCATCAAACGTTGCCATTGGATAAGCCTCAAATAAAGCAACTACTGAAGAATCAGTATCTTATGCGTGCTTATCAATTATATAAGCTTAACCGTACCATAGAAGCACAACGTGAATGGTACTACTTAGTTAAAAAGCTAAATGAAAGCCAACGAGTCAGCGCAGCGCAAATAGCTCATCGTTGGGGCTGGCACGATCGCGCAATCATTACGTTAACAATGACAGAGCAAAAGAATGATCTGGCGCTACGTTTCCCGACACCTCACATTAAACTATTCGATAAAGAAGCAAAATATAATGAGTTAGATTTGAGCTGGCCATTGGCTATCGCAAGGCAAGAGAGCGCTTTTATGCCTAGAGCAAGCTCAGCGGTAGGCGCTAGAGGGTTAATGCAGCTGATGCCTGGCACCGCAAAGCAGCAGGCCCAAAAAACACACGTGTTATATCATCGCAGATCCCAACTGTATAAGCCCGAATTCAATATAAAATTAGGGACCGGCTATTTGGAAAATATGCTAGAAAAGTTTGATAATAACTTAGCCGTTGCTGCGGCGGCCTATAATGCCGGACCACATCGGGTTAAGCATTGGGTCAAGAGACAGCTTCCGCAAGCACAGTGGATTGAAACCATACCCTATCGTGAAACAAGAGAGTACGTTAAAAATGTGTTGGCTTACAGCGTCATATACCAGCAGCGCCTGGCACAGTCAGCAAAGCTGCCTAGCGTAGCCATTGTGCCCCAGCGGATGAGTATTAACGCCAACTAAGCTTAAGCGATTTCGGTGACTAATGCCTTTAGCTTATCAATATATCGATTGGCTTCAGGCTCGTTGGCTAGCATTGCTTGTTCTGTAAGAATATCTTCGAGAATTTGCATCGAGGTTAGTGGGTTTGCCAACACCACTCTAAATACAACAATCGCTTGCTGTTGATAACAGGAAGGAGTTAATTGCGTTCGTGAAACAAAGGCTTTGCCTCGTCCCCGTTGAACCTTTTGTAAATACTTTGTATAGCGATTAAGCACTTCATTTATCGCGTGTACCTTTTCAGGCTCTGCCTGAGCCAAATGTGGCTTAAGCCAATTTGGGCAATACCGGTAAGTTAAAATATTTAACGTAGGTTCACTACACAATTCAAAGTCAGGGTGCTGTTTAATCAATTGGGCAAACTGGCAAGTCTTATCAATCCCCTGGTCTATCAGCAGCTCATACCCCTGTTCACCCAAAATACGCAAGCCAGAGTGTACCAACATCGCCATGCCCGGACGAGAGCCCTCCAGAGTTTTACTGCCCAAGTCTTTTGACCCTTTACGAATGATATAGTTGGCATGATGTTCGATAGAGTGTAATGCGCTCGGATCTTTAAAGACAACCAATCCAGCTCCCATAGGGATATATAGCTGCTTATGGGCATCAATTGTGACGGAGTCAGCTCGCTCGATTCCTTTCAATAAAGGCCCGTACTTTTTCGAAAATAACGTTGGCGCTCCCCACGCTCCATCAACGTGAAAGTGACAATCATTGGCAACTGCAATATCAGCCATTTCATCGAGTGGGTCAACACTGCCCGTTTCGGTTGTACCCGCGATACCGACAATTGCCATGATCTTAATTTTAGCGTGCTTTAGCTCATCACACTTTTCTCTAAGTGCCTTGATTGAGATACGATTATCATCATCTGTTGCAATCGAGATAATATTATTGGCACCTAGACCTAATATGTCTGCGGTTTTCTTAAGGGAGTAATGACCGCGTTCGCTGACTAATATTGCGGCGCCACGAAAACCATGGTGCACCAACCCGGCGGCTAACCCTTCCTGATGGATACCTGCAAAGTGTTCGCTAGCTTTAAACATATTATTTCGAGCAACCCACAATGCCGTTATGTTTGCGACCGTGCCGCCAGAACAAAAAGCACCGAGCCCATAATGCTGGTCATGTAAATAGGTTTGATAAAAGCTATCACTTCCTTTGTAAACCAAGCGGTGAAGCATGCCGGTGACTTGTCGTTCTAGCGGGGTAAAGGATTTCGAGGTTTCTGTTTTTACCAGATTTTGATTGAGCGCAATCATAATCTTGGATAATGGCAACATAAAATACGGTAAGGCAGACGTCATGTGGCCGACAAAGCTTGGCGAGGCGGTATGAACAGAATGGGAAACTAATTTATCAAGCAAGAAATCAGCCTGTTCAGAAACAAAAATCGGCTGCTTGGGAATACTCGCATCAGAAAAATCTAGCTCAACATCAGTTAAATCTTTTTCAACAGCCACAATATGGGACTGTAAAAACCCTTCTAGATTCTCCGATATTTCACGTTCAATGCGGCCAAGTGTAGAGTTTTGTTCTTCTGGAATAGTGAATACGCGATGTAAGCTTTCTAAGCTTGCATCTGCTTTACGCGATAAGTTACACATCAAAAAGTCCTATACATTTATATATCCGCATTAAAAACACCGCCAAATTTACCGTCGGGGCTGTTCGGTAATTTATCAAGTGGCCGCATAATTTACCATCATGACTATGCAGATTCTAGCATTTCGCTATTTGTGATGTTTTTTTGACAAATAACTAACCAAATAGAACCGCGTCAACTAAAATAAATAAAGGTAACTTAGGGCCCTCTAGGGCAGTAAACAAGAAATGAATAAACGTAGTAACGAACGTTTTGGTGTACGAGTTCAGGTCAATCGACAGGATGGCGTAGAAGCTGTCATCTATGCAGAGCAAGCTTTTCCAGATTTCAGTGACAATTATGAAATAAATCTAGGTGGGATTAAGTTTAGTGCCAACAGCCATTGCCGTGTTGGAGAAAAGGTAACTACCTCTATTTTCGGCCGTCAGGGCAGAAAGGTCCATATAAAAGGAACAGTACTCGAATCTGAAAATAGCACAGTTACCATTCGCTTTGAGCCGCTTAGTGATGCACAACAAAAAGATCTTTCAAAGATATTAGAATTACAGCAAGCACTTTAGTGCCTGCTGTAAACTGTGGCCTTGGGCTATTTGTTATAGCGCATTTGCTTATAGTAATTGATAAGGTTGGTGGTTGATGAATCATGCTCACCGACAGTTCCACCTTCAGCTAATTCAGTTTGAATCTTAGCCGCTAGCCCTTTACCAAGTTCAACTCCCCACTGGTCAAATGAACAGATTTGTAAAATGATCCCTTGGACAAAAATCTTATTTTCATACAATGCAATTAAACCACCAAGACTATGAGGATCAATACGATCAAGCAAGATAGTGTTAGTTGGTCGGTTACCCTGATGTACTTTATGCGGTGCTAACTGATCGATATAAGCAGGTGTGCGACCTTTAGCTTTAAGATCTTCACGCACTTGGCTTTCATTCACACCACTCATTAACGCTTCAGTCTGAGCGAAGAAGTTACTCATCAAGGTTTCATGATGCCCTTTCACTGGTGTTGAGCTTTCAATAGAACCAATAAAGTCGGCAGGGATAATGTTTTTACTTTGATGCAGATACTGATAAAACGCATGTTGGCCATTAATGCCCACGCCTCCCCAAATTGAAGGGACTGTTTGGTAACTGATCTCTTCCCCCATCCAGTTAACTGATTTACCATTGGATTCCATCTCTGCTTGCTGCAAGTAAGCAGCCAGCATATGCAATGTTTGGTCATAAGGCAGAATCGCTTGCGACTGAGATCCTAAAAATGTCGTATTCCACAGGCTTAGTAGTGCCAGAATAGCAGGGGCATTTTGCTCCAGTGGCGTTTCCACAAAGTGACGATCCATTTGATGCGCCCCTTCAAGCAAGGCCATAAATTTCTCAAAGCCCATATCAAGTGCAATTGGTAGTCCGATTGCCGACCAAAGCGAGAAGCGACCGCCAACCCAATCCCACATAGAGAAAATGTTGTCAGCACCAATGCCAAACTCTGTTGCGTTTTTAAGGTTTGATGTTACTGCGACAAAATGGTGCTGTACCGCATCATCATCAAACGATGCAGATGTTAGCCAGCTTTTTGCAGTTTTCGCATTAGTAATAGTTTCAGTGGTGGTAAATGTTTTAGAAGACACCACAAATAACACGCTAGCAGGATCTAATGGGCGTAGCACTTCTGCTATTTGTGCACCATCTACATTAGATACATAATGAACATTTACACTGTTATCGCTATGATTTTTTAGCGCTTCGGTCACCATTTGTGGACCAAGATTTGAACCACCAACACCAATGTTGACGATGTCAGTAATACGCTTACCTGAGTACCCTTTCCAATCACCCTGACGCACTTTACGTACGAACGATTCCATTTTCTTCAGTTCTAAATCGATCGTTTCAGTGATATTTTCGCCATCAAGAATTAATGCTTTACCGCTTCGGTCACGCAAAGCAGTATGCAATACAGCTCTGTTTTCCGTAAGGTTTATTTTTTCACCACTGAACATTTTGTCACGCCACTGCTCAATCTCGCAGTCTTTGGCTAACTTAATCAAACCAGCCATTGTTTCGCTGGTAACGAGGTTTTTAGAGTAATCAAGTAATAGATGGGGAAGCTTGATAGTGAATTTGTCAAAACGCTGCTCATCACTCGCAAATAATTGATTTAGATGTTGCTGTTTCATTTCCTGAGCATGTTCTACTAGAAACTGCCAACTTGGTAACTCTTGACGATTGTTCATGTTTTTACCTTTTTAGAGCGGTATGAATAAAGAATTCCCAATCCCATCATCGACTAAAAAGATCGATTATCGTTTGAGAACGTTAGGCCACTTTTTTTTCTATAAATGCAGAAATAAGAATTTATACCAACTAAAGAGTAACTTAAGATAATTGATACTTAGCGCTAATAATATATTGTTATTTTTATCTGACTATTATGGTAAATTTACAACGAAATTTCTAGCAAAAATACGTTTATTTGTGTAATAAATTTACAAATTTGATATTCCGGTTAATTATAAATGACTAAATTTCGCCTCACTTTATTGCGCCACGGAGAAACAACCAAGCCAAAAAACCTTAATGGATCAACCGATATAGCACTGTCAGAAAGAGGTTACCAACAGATGGTAACTGCGACTGCCTCGGCTTCCAGTTTTGATCTAATTACTACATCACCGATGATTCGTTGCCATCATTTCGCCAAGGAATACGCAAAACGAAATCAATTACCCCTCAACATAAACCAGCAACTTAGAGAGATATGCTTTGGCGATTGGGATGGAGAAGCCATGACAACGCTTTATCAAAACTATCCTCAGCAACTTGATAAATTTTGGAAAACACCGTGGCAGTTCACCCCACCAAATGGCGAAGCCATGGCCGCATTTAGCCAGCGTATCGATGAGGTTTGGGAGCAGCTCATCGCTCAGCGAAAGCATACACTCGTGGTCTGCCATAGCGGTATTATTCGATACCTAATGGCCAAAGTATTGGGCATGCCAATTCCGGGGAATCAACACCTCATTGCATTGGACATCGGTTTTGCCGCCAAAGTAGAGATAGACATTGTGATAGAAGATAACGGCAAAGTCTGGCAAACCCTGCGCTGGCCAAGCTAAGGAATTATCAAGAAAGGGTTGATCGACGCCAAAAAACACTGATAATGGTGCCATACTATTGGTTAGGGAACATGATGCAAATTCATGGCTGTACCCGCAACTGTAAGTCATTGTAATTGAAACAATGATAAGCCAGATACCTGCCAGCAATAATACGATCAATTCAACCAAGCGGAGTACTTGCGTTAGTTTACGAGCAGAAATAGCACTTTCTGGCGTGTTGACTGCGTGCAAATGATTTTATGCACCGAGAATATAATACCCCTCCTCCAACTTTTTACATGGGATTTCCCCATGGATAACACACTGCTGCATGTTGAAGACCTAAATTGGCAAGTTGAGAGCAAACATATCCTCAAGGATATTAACTTCTCGATTAAAGCCGGTCAGTTCGTTGGTGTTATCGGTAGTAACGGCAGTGGAAAAACCAGCTTATTACGCACGCTATATCGCTATACCAAACCCACTGCTGGGCGCATAATGTTACAGCAACAAGATATTTGGCGAAGTAGCGCCACTGACATTGCAAAGCAGGTTGCCGTTGTGACGCAAGCGCCTAGCTCCCTGCCCTATTTTGTCGATGAAGTAGTAGCGATGGGCTTAACACCACACAAAAAATTATTTGAAGGGGAAAATGCGGCTGATAAACAGCTTATTGCTAACGCTTTAGCCCAAGTAGATCTGCGCGATTTAGCATCTAACCGGTTTGATACACTCTCTGGTGGTGAGCAGCAACGAGTACTTATTGCCCGGGCTATTGTTCAGCAGGGTCAGCTTTTAATTATGGATGAACCCACCAACCATCTCGATATTCATTATCAAATAGACATTCTCAATCGCGTGAAACAGTTAAACACAACGGTAATTGCCTCATTGCATGATCTTAATATCGCTAGTGCATTTTGCGACACCTTGATATTACTCGCTCAAGGAAAAATCATCGCACATGGCACACCAAAGCAAGTGTTAACCGAAGAGATCATAAGCGACACTTATCAAGTGGACGTCAGTGTTAGTAAGCACCCTCGTCACCAAAACCCCCACTTGGTATTTCACTATCAGGGAAGCACATGTCAAGATTAGCCCTAATAACCATTGGCCTGATTGTTGCCACCTTTGTTAGCGTCGTTATCGCGCTATGTTTTGGCGCCGTGTCGATTCGTTTTGTTGACGTTTTTACGATTTTATTACCTTGGTTTAGTGAGCAGCCAAACGATCCGATTTACCAACAAATAGTGCTTGAATTAAGATTGCCCCGAGTGCTGTTGGCTATATTGTCAGGTGCAGGACTCGCTGTGTCGGGGGCAATGCTGCAACAAGTCACTCGCAACCCATTAGCCGACCCCTATTTGTTTGGTATCAGTGCTGGGGCATCCTTTGGTGCCGTGGTGATGTTTACTTTGCTATCAAGCGTTTCAATCCTGCTCTTGCCTATCGCGGCATTTGCGGGGGGACTACTTGCTGTATTTGTCGTCATTAGTATTGCAGGGCGTAGCGCATTTAACCAAATCGAGCGTATGTTATTAGCTGGCGTAGCCTGTTCTTTTATGTTCAGCGCTGGCAGCAGTGCGATGCTCTATCATAGCGATCCACAGGCAGCCGCCTCAATTTTATTTTGGACCTTGGGGAGTTTCTCGCAAGCCCAATGGTCTTCTCTACCGGCACCTGCCATAATAATTTTTACTAGTATTTTGTTATTCTTTGCCTTTTCCCGGCAGGTGTTAGCTATTTCTAGCGGCGATGAAAGCGCAACAACACTTGGCGTTAATGTTGGCAAGGTCAGGCTGATGATGCTAATAACCAGTTCATTAATTTGTGCCGTTATTGTTGCCAGTGCCGGCGGCATCGCGTTTGTTGGATTACTGATCCCTCATCTCGTGCGGCTAACGCTTGGGCAACGGCAACTTAATAATTTCACTGTTGTTGCATTATTTGGTGGGCTGTTTATGTTGTATGTTGACTTAATGGCACGAACATTATTAGAAAATCAAGAAATACCCCTTGGTATTATTACCTCAGCTATTGGCAGTATTTTCTTTTTATTGATTTTAAAACAACGAAGTCTACGAACTAATTAGAGCGAACTATGTACTCAATTCCGGCTATCGCGTCAAATCAAAAGGCGCAAATACAACATAACATCGACATCAAAACCAAACCTCTGGGTGCCTTGGGGCAACTGGAAGCATTGGCATTACAGTTGTGTCTGATTTTAGGTAGCAGTAAGCCGCAAATAATCAAGCCAACCCAACTAGTATTCGCCGGAGATCACGGCATTAGCGAAATGGGGATCTCAATTGCCGGCAATGAAGTCACAGGGCAGATGGTGGCTAATTTTTGTGCTGGCGGCGCTGCGATCAATGCATTTTGCCAGCAATCCAATATGGCCCTTAGAGTGATTGATTGCGGCACAGTGTTTGAGCAGCCCAACCATCCGATGCTAATCAAGCAACGCATCGCACCGACTACCGCACCGTTTCATATCGAACCAGCGATGACACAAGGGCAGGCTCAAGAGGCTATTGACGCAGGAATGCTCATCGCAAAGATGCAAATAAAAAATGGCGCTAATGTGATAGGTATAGGTGAAATGGGGATTGGTAATACAACCTCAGCAGCAGCGTTAATGCATGTATTAACCGGTAGTGATATCGATTATTGTGTTGGGCGAGGCACCGGAATCGACGACGACAGCCTAGCGCGCAAAAAAGAATTAATTCGCAATGCTTGTTTGCTTCATCAAGATAGCATTAACTCGCCATTAAACGCCTTGGCATGCCTCGGTGGCTTCGAGATAGCGCAGATGGTTGGTGCAATGATAGGAACAGCCCAAGCAGGTAAAGTGATTATTGTTGATGGATTTATTTCAACAGCAGCCGCACTTATCGCCACTCAATTAGCACCCAATGCACGGGACTATATGGTATTTAGCCATGGCTCAAAAGAACTTGGACATCACACCCTGCTAAAATGTTTAAACGCGACACCGCTGCTAACACTTGAACTGCGTTTAGGTGAAGGAAGTGGCTGCCCGCTTGCCCTGCCACTAATGCAAAGCGCATTGGCGTTTTACAATAACATGGCCAGTTTCGAGCAAGCCAAAGTGACTGAGGTTAACTAGCCTTGTCTATCGTAGAAAGTAGCATGCATCAATGGCGATTATGGTTAATTGCTTTAGGATTCTTTACCCGAATTAAAATCAAGCCGATTGAAAATTTTCAGCCACAATGGCTCAATCAAGCGAGTCGCTATTATGGATTGGTCGGCTTGTTGGTTGGCGGGCTAAGTGCCACCGCCTTTTGGCTAGCCTCATTGATATTGCCGCTTTCAATTGCCGTCATTCTTGCAATGATCGCCAGTGTATTAATCACTGGGGCGTTCCATGAAGACGGCTTGGCTGATACGTGGGATGGCTTTGGTGGTGGCTGGAGCACCGAACAAAAGCTTACCATCATGAAAGACTCCCGCTTAGGCACCTACGGCGCGCTGGCACTCATGTTGGCGTTACTACTTAAGTTTCAATTACTCGTCGAGTTAGCAAGCACGGCAGCATTATTTCACCCCTTGCCCAATATTGTAACCGCCCTACTCGTTGCGCATTGCCTAAGCCGCGTTTTGGCCGTTAGCCTGATCTTCGATCAACGTTATGTGCGAGATATCGACTCAAGCAAGGTCAAACCAATGACCGAACAGCAAAGCCCCACTGAGCTAATTATTCTGCTTGTCAGTGCCCTATTGCCCCTTTTTCTACTGCCCATAATATTATCGACGACTTTAATTATAACCCTGTGCTTTTTACGTTTAGGCATAGTTAAATGGTATCAAGCACAATTAGGCGGTTACACCGGCGATCTTTTAGGCCAAGCACAACAGTTAGCTGAGCTGGTCATTTACCTAACCATACTAATCTTCTTAACACAGTTTATATAAACGAGAAAACAATGAGTGAACAAGACAAAAAGCAGCGTCATCAAGCCCGTCAGCAAAAACTAAAAGAAACGGTCGACAAACGCGTCGCAGAGGCTACCAAAGAGCAGGGCATTTTTATGGTGTTAACTGGCAATGGTAAGGGTAAGTCCACGGCAGGTTACGGCACCGTGTTGCGCTGTGTTGGTCACGGTCAAAAAGCCGCTGTAGTTCAGTTTATTAAAGGCCAATGGCCATGTGGTGAGCGCAATGTGCTAGAAACCCTTGGCGTTGATTTCCATGTTATGGGCACTGGCTTTACCTGGAATACCCAAGACAAAGAAAGTGATACCGCGGCAGCGCAAAAAGCCTGGCAACAAGCCAAATTGTTGCTACAAGATAAAAGCTTAGATTTAGTGATGCTTGATGAATTAACCTACATGCTGACCTATGGCTATATCGATAGCAAAGAGGTGGCACAAGCCATCGCCAATCGTCCACCGATGCAGCATGTAATTGTCACCGGACGCGCTTGTCACCGCGACCTCACTGACATTGCCGACACCATCAGCGAAGTACGCCCAACCAAGCATGCTTTTGATAGCGGCATTAAAGCGAGGATTGGTTTTGATTACTAAATTAGCAACAGCACTAACGCTAACATTAACCACATTGCTCTTTTCAAGCACCGCGCTAAGCAATGAGGTCAATTCACCTCAACGAATTATTGCTCTCTCGCCCCATGCGGTAGAAATGCTGTACGCAATTGGCGCAGGGGATAAAATTGTCGCGACTATTTCGCATGCAGATTACCCAGAGCAAGCTAAAAGCATTCCTATTATTGGTGACTATCGCGGTGTTACGCTAGAAAAGCTCATCGCATTAAAGCCTGATTTGGTGATTACCTGGTCTGGCGGTAATAAGCTCAATCAATTAGAAAAAATTAAAGCACTTGGCTACAAGGTGATCGATTCAGATCCAAAATCATTAACCGAGATAGCACAATCCTTGCGTACCTTGGGCAAAGCAACAGGCAAAGAAGCGCAGGCGGTGAAAATAGCAAGTGACTTTGAGTTAGGATTGCAGGAAATTACAGACAAATATCAGCACAGAGCGAAAGTTCGCACATTCTATCAACTGTGGTCAAAACCGTTAATGACCATCAGTAAAAGCAGCTGGATTAATCAATTTATCACCCGTTGCGGTGGCGATAATGTGTTTGCCAATGCTGAAACAGCCTATCCCAATATTAGTGTCGAAAATATTCTGCTGACCAAAGCCCAAGTTATTCTCATTCCAAATGATGCACAAACTAAAAGCCATGAGCTTTATGATTGGAAACGCTGGCAAGTATTGCCGGCAGTGCAAAACAAACATATATACCACCCCGATGCCAAAATACTCCATCGCCCGACACCTCGTGTATTAGGCGCCATGGAACAGGTCTGCCAACAAATCGATAAGGCGCGAGTAGACTTGTGACCTTTATCAAATTCGATACTCAGTCTCCTTATTATCAAGACATGCTTGCGCTGCGCCATCTGGTGTTGCGCAAGCCATTGGGGCTTAACCTGTACCAGCAAGACTTAGCCAATGAAGTCAATTACTGGCATTTTGGCGTATTGCAAAATGGACGATTAGTGGCTTGTGTAATGATAGTGCCACAAAATAATACGCAAGTTACACTCAAGCAAATGGCTGTATCGCCCGATGCGCAAGGCAACGGCCTGGGTCAAAAGCTTATCAGGCATGTTGAACGCGATTTAATAAGCAATGGCATCTCGCTCATCGAGCTCGCGGCGCGAGACACCGCCATCGGCTTTTACCAACAATTAGGCTACCGGTGTATTGGCGAGCCTTTTGTTGATGTCACCTTGACCCATCAATTAATGACTAAAATATTAACATCAGACTAGCGCTTTGCTCGTTTTAGTCTTAACCACAAACCAGTAAAGAGAAATAATATTGGTGACATTGAGAATATTAACCACAACCATTCCATGTGCGGACTAATAAATTGGCCAATATGAAACTTGTATTTAAAATGCCAGACTTGAGTGGCTAAATTACTTTGTTGGGCGTTATAAGTATTAAGCACTTGTGCCGATTTAGGGTCAACCCACACCCAACTATAGGCGTGGGATTCTTGCGGCATTTTGATTCGCAGACGCAGCGGCTGGTCATTGCTGGGCAAATAAATCCGATAAATCACCCCCTGCTTAAGGGCTGCCTGCCCTTTATCGACGAGTAATGCCAAGGGTAAATTCTCAGATCCATCATCGCGATAGGTAACTTGGGGCACGGTTTCAATTTGACTACCGGTCAGCGATTGCACTAACCATTGCGTTGGCGTCTTCCAATTAAACGCAATGCCAGAAACAGCAATCAGTAGCAATGGAATACAAAAAAACACGCCAAGCACACTATGCAGTTGACTATAAAAAATTTTTTTGTTGCTAAAGCGTTTTATTTTTAACCGTTTGTGAGGTGCTTTAGGTTTAAACCACAGATAAAAACCAATCAAGACATTAATCATTAATGCCAGCGCGGTAATTGATACCCAATCTTGCATTGGCCTGTGACCTTGCTCATCTTGATAGAGCAACCAACGATGAAACAGCATGGTAAAGCCATAAATGTGCTGTTCAAAAGTGTATTGCTTGGTAATTTTCAACCGATAAGGATCTAGGTTTACATAGGTTCCTGATTGCAATCGAAAACGCCAAACATCTTCGGCGAACTCCCCCGGCTCAATAATGCTGACCTTCTCTGCTAACTCCAGCTCAACTTTTGACACCATGGCCGCGACGTTGTGTACCTTTCCTTGTGGTACCACCGTCCATTGAGTTGAAAACAATAGTTTATCCAGGGATGGTGCAAATATTAGCAAGGCACCGCTAAGAGATAACAGCACGATAAACACGCTAGTGAGCAACGCTATCGTTAGATGGGTTTTACGTAATATTTTGATCATAAACTTAAACAGACAAAGCCGCTCAAAATAGACAATCAATTGAAAGTGCTGAAAATACACTTCCAAAGGGCTTGGCAATAATAGCGGCTTTTACTTCTATTGGGTTACATTAAAACTTGGCGGTGAAGCCTACTTTCAAGCTAGAGCCAAGTGCCATCGTGTTGTAGCCAGCATAGCTATAGCCTTGAGAGCGCGCAGTGAAATACTCTTTGTTAAGTAAGTTCTCAATACCGGCGTAGAGCTTAATGGCATTATCTAACTGGTATTGACCACTGAGATTAATGACGTTGTAACTTTTGATCGGTCCTTGGTCCCCAACCCAATTGCCATCAACTTGCTCAAATCGATTGCGATCACCAACGTGGAAATAAGACAAGGTTACTTTGCTAGCATCCGTTGGCGCATAGTTCACTGTGGTTGTGAAGGTTGGTGCACTAATCTGCTTTTGCCCAAGATAAACATCATTGCCAGTATCTTTACCTTCGTTATAACTATAGGCGGCGGCGACGTTGAGATGTTCATTGACAATGTAATCAGCACTGATTTCCCATCCCCAAATCTTTTGAGGAGCGCGTACTGGTAGATATATGCCAGTAGCGGCATCATATTTGTTAGTGGTGCCTAATTCGGAGGTTGAGCGATACGCAGCAAAAGTCAACATCAAGTCATCGAGTTGGCTGCTTGCGCCAATCTCATAGTTATCGATGATAGAAGCTTCACTGTGAATTAAGTTAATGTCATTAACAGTTGCCGTACGCAACAAGCGACCTAGATCCGAAATGTCAGCGCCTTGCGAGTAATTGAAAAATGGGGAGAATAGCTCATTGCCAATGTGACGTAAGCCAAAGTTATAAGTTGTTGCTTTATAGTCAAACTCACCGCCTTTAACCGACATAGGGACAGAACACACATCTGCCGATTTACATAATCGCAAAGTGTCGTAATCATCAACAGCAACATCAATGCTTTCATGGCGAGCACCCACTTTAACGACCCAATCATCAGCAACAATGGTTTTGGTTTGCAAGAAAAATGCAACATTGTTCATGTCCATTTCTGGCACCCATAACCGGCCATCAACCATTGGCTGTGAGGTTATGTCATTAAGCAAGTCACTACCATATATTAAGGTAGTGTCAGCCCCATCAAACTCAAGCGATGTATTGAAAACCGCACGCAAACCGGTTTTCTCAGACTTGATTAATGACTGGCCCCCATCTAATCCCTGCGCCGGGTTAGCAAGTGAAGTCGAGAAAAAGAAGATATTTTCAATGTTTTGCTTATAACCATCAAGAACTAGTTGAGTGTTGGCAAATACCTCTTCATCGATGTATTTAAGCATCAGGTTATAATTGTCTTTCGGCCCTTGTGGCTCTCCTTTAGGCTTTTGTCCGTCAACCACTGGCACGGCGTATGTCTTTTCTCCGCTGTTGATGCTGCTTACGACGTCAACATAATTGGGATCGGTTTGTGCATCATAATAGTTGTAGGTGAGTTGAACTGACTTATCGTCATCCAATTGATAGCCAAGCTTAGTGAAAACGTTTTGCGTGGTGTTATCTGTTAGGCCATACTTGAGCCCGATAATATCCCCTTGCGCATCTCGCTGAACGCCAGTTTCTTCTTTACTAACACTAAATACGTAGCTAAAAGCATCTAATTGTCCATCAACGGCTAAGTCCACACGATAACCAGTGCTATCGTCAGGTTGCACCAAGCTCACCTTGCTTGATAGGCCAAATTCAACATTCGCCTTGTCTTTCCCCGCTTTCTTGGTGATGTAATTAATGACACCGCCTGCAGCGCCGTTACCAAAAATAGAGGTCGCCCCTTTAATCACTTCGATACGTTCAATCGTTGACGCATCAAGTGTGCGAATGCCTAAGGCACCATTACGTAATGGCGTAGATTGTGGCACCCCATCAATCATGACCAGGGCACTACGACCACGCAAAGTCTGACTCGAGTTACTTGAGGTTCCAGTACTTGGTGACATGCCAGGTACTTTGGTCGCCAAGATATTTTGTAGCTCAGTATTGATCTTCATTTGGTCAAGAATATCTTGACGATTGACGATAGTAATTGAGGCAGGGACTTCATCAATACTCTCAATAATTCGAGAACCAGTAACCACAACACGTTCGATTTTTTCACCAATTGGCACTTCTTGGGCTTGCGTAGAAAATGCGGCAAGCAATGACAAAGTTAATACTGAATAACTAAGGTTTTTCATCCTAAATAGGTCCTTTCTATAAAAAATAATAATAACAACAAACAACTTTCGCAAATGATAATCACTCTCATTCAGATTTGCAACAAGTTATTTTTAAATCATTTTTTATATAAAAAGATGTCTACAAAATTAATTTGGATCAATTTTTCACAATGCAGGATCTTGACTCAAGCTATTGCTATAATGGGCTTTAAGGATAAATAGTCGCTACTTTATTAAACGAATGATAGATAAAAGTCGTAGAAAAGGTCTTTTTAAAATTGACACGAGTGTCAAGAACAATTAATGTTTATGTTGCAATTTTGTTACTCACTACCAAATAATTAATTCATTACTTATAAAGCGTACGCATTGCAAACACCTTAACCCTTACCCTTAAAACAAGAGAACAGTAGTTATGGAATCAGTTGACCAGCCACAACAACAAACAAAGCCCGGCGGTATACTTGAAAAGTTATTCAAACTGTCGGAACACAAAACGAGCGTAAAAGTAGAATTCATGGCAGGTCTAACGACCTTCGTTACCATGTCGTATATTATGTTCCTTAACCCGATTATCATGTCAAAATCAGGAATGCCGTTTGACGGACTATTCCTTGCAACCTGTCTAGGTGCTGCAATTGCAACGATTTTCATGGGCCTTTACGCTAACTGGCCTGTTGGTCTTGCTCCGGGTATGGGTTTAAACGCTTTCTTCACCTTCACCGTTGTATTGCAAATGAATTACAGCTGGGAAATTGCGCTAGGTGCGGTATTCCTCTCTGGTGTCTTGTTCGTCATCATGAGTGTGACCAAGCTTCGGGAATGGATGCTTGATAGCATTCCGCTTAGCTTGCGTATCGCAATGACCGCAGGTGTTGGTCTATTCCTTGGTTTCATCGGTCTACGTTTCACTGGTATCGTTGTACCAAACGCTGATAACGTTGTAGCACTAGCAGACTTAACACATTTTGGTTTTGGTAAATTTGGTCCTGAAGCGCCTGCACTTGGTTTCCTAAGCTTTCTAATTATTGCTGTGCTTAGCTACCGTAAAGTATTTGGCGCTGTATTAATTGGTATTGCTGCGACAACGCTTATTGCTTTTGCAATGACATGGGTACTACCAACAGAATTCTTTGTAGTTGCTGAAGAAGCTAAATCTTGGGCACCGGCAACTGGTTTCGTACAATACCCAGGTGGTGGTCTACTAGCAGTTCCTGATTTCAAGGCAATTGAGCCTATCTTCTGGAAAGCTGACATTATGGGTGCACTAGAAGTTGCGATGATCCCAGTTATCATTACTTTCCTATTTGTTAATATTTTCGATACTGCTGGTACACTAATGGGCGTTGCAGAGCGTGCTAACCTACAAGACGAAAATGGTAAAATCCACGGTCTAAACAAATCACTACGTGCTGATTCTATCTCTTCAGTTATCGGTACAGCATTTGGTTGTCCTCCAGTAACATCTTACGTTGAGTCTGCTTCTGGTGTTGCAGCCGGCGGCCGTACAGGTCTAACAGCCGTTACTATCGGTGGCTTATTCCTAGTGGGTATGTTCTTCTTACCACTTGCACAAATGCTACCTGGTTTTGCTGTAGACGGCGCATTAATCTACGTAGCTATGCTAATGATGGGCTCTCTAGCGAAACTGAACTGGGAAGACTTCACTGACTACGTACCAGCAATTGCTACAACAGTGATGATGTCATTCACGTTCTCTATTGCTAACGGTATCGCATTTGGTTTCATTACTTACACTGTATTAAAATTAGGTGCAGGTAAACGTGATGAGATTTCAAACGGTGTTTGGGCTCTAACAGCAATCTTCTTAGCTAAATTTATCTTCCTACCTTAGAAAATAATTAGCATAAGAAATAAGCCCTGCATAATATGCGGGGCTTTTTATTGCTCATTACTTTTACGCTAGCCACCCCTGAGCTAACACCACCTCATCCCTGTCGAACGCTCTGATTTCCAGCCCTGGAATTAGTGCACCTTCTATCTTACTCCACGTTTTAATCCAATCCTGATCGGCCAATACCGCCACCTTGTCAAAGCGGGAAACCATCGAAAAAAGCTGTGGCAACCGAGATAACTCAACCATAATAGCCCCGAATGTAGGCATTTCAACATCCAATACCGTATAAAGCATTGTGCCATTTTCAATACCGATACAAGTGATTTCAAGTTCATCCAAAGCTTGTCGCATTTGCGTCGCGTCAAGCTCCCCGGCGATCTCTACATCAACTCTATTGTTCCCTTTGTTTATCACCTTAAACATAAGCTCTCCTTGTCTTATTTACGGGAAAGCTACCTTGCTTTCACCGTATACTCTTTGAACTTCTCAAATGGCTGCTTTTTATGCAATACAACATGGGATAAACAAGGTGAATTATTAATCTATCTCAATAAAATGTCGGATTTAAAAAAATGTGGGGCAATAAAGAAAGGAACGAGCGAGTAATAATAATACCAATTCCACTAAATAACTAACCACCTGTACTAGTTAAAATAAACAATACCTGCGTTGCTCTCAATCCCAATAGCTAGCTATTGGTCAATCGAGCGCCTTGTTCTAATTTATTCTACCTAAGTACAGCAAGACCACTTAATTAATGGAATTGGTATAAAGCCGCCTAAGCGGCTCTAATAACTTTTTAGCTAACTGCCTTAATCGATTTAGCGCGCCATAAAAAATACACCGCGGGTAACACTAACAAGGTCAATAGCAGCGCACTAACCATGCCGCCAACCATTGGCGCAGCAATGCGGCTCATTATCTCTGAGCCTGTCCCTGTGCCATATAGGATCGGCAATAAGCCAACAATAATTGACAAGGCCGTCATCATCACAGGACGAATACGCAGGCCAGCACCATGCATCACTGCTTGGCGTAACTGTGCCTTAGTCAGGGGCATTTCCTCAGCGTTGTTTTGTTCAATAAGCGCCTCATAAGACTGATTGAGGTAAACCAACATAATGACGCCAATTTCAACCGCCACGCCAGCTAACGCGATAAAGCCAACGCCTACGGCCACCGAGAAATTAAAGCCCTCCAAATACATTAACCAAACACTGCCGACCATGGCTAGCGGCAAGGTGCCCATAATAATGGCGACCTCGGCGACCCGCCTAAAGTTAAGAAATAGGAGCAGTATAATCAACCCTAGGGTTAACGGCACCACATAGGCAAGTTTTTGCTTGGCACGTTCCATGTATTGATATTGCCCTGCCCATGTCAGTGAATAGCCTGCTGGCAACTTTAACTGTGCTGACACGACTTTTTTTGCCTCATCAACATAACTACCAACATCAACTTCACCAATATCAACATAAACCCATCCATTTAAGCGCGCATTCTCACTTTTAATACCCGGCGGGCCATCTTCAATGAATACGTTAGCGACATCAGCAAGCGCGATGCGTTGCCCTTGAGGCGTTACTATCGGTAACAGTTTGAGCTGTTCGGGAGAATTTCGATACGCTTGCGGGTAGCGTACATTAATTGGATAGCGTTCTAATCCCTCGACAGTCTTGGCAACCGTCACGCCACCGATTGCCGTGGCTATGACTTGCTGCACATCAGCAACATTGAGACCGTAACGCGCCGCTTGTGTACGGTTAATATCCACTTTGATATATCGACCACCAGCCACCCGTTCAGCGTAGACAGAAGTAGTGCCCGACACTGGCGCCAGGATTTCTTCGAGTTGTTGACCGATATTTTCAATAACAGACAAGTCAGGCCCCGCGATCTTTAAGCCCACTGGTGTCTTTATTCCTGTTGCCAACATATCAATACGCGTTTTAATTGGCATAACCCAGGCATTAGTTAAGCCGGGGAATTGAATCAACGAATCAAGTTCTTGACGAATTTTCTTAGCCGTCATCCCCTCCCGCCACTGTGATTGAGGCTTAAGTGTGATAAAAGATTCAATCATGGTCAGCGGCGCTGAATCTGTTGCGGTATCAGCACGGCCAATCTTGCCCAGGACAGACTTCACTTCCGGCAAACTCATGATGAGCTTATCAGTTTGCTGAAGCAACTCTCTTGCCTTACCTACCGAAATACCGGGATAAGTAGTTGGCATGTACATAATATCCCCCTCATCAAGTGGCGGCATAAACTCGCTGCCAATCTTGTCTAGAGGCCATAAACCAATAGCCAGTATAGCCACGGCAAAGCATAAGGTTGATTTTGGAAACTTAAGCACCGTGCGTAAAACCGGCATATAGGTGGCAGTTAGCACTCGATTGAGCGGATTTTTATGCTCACTAATGACTTTACCGCGAATAAAGTAGCCCATCAGTACAGGCACTAACGTAATCGCCAGCGCTGCCGCAGCGGCCATGGCATAGGTTTTAGTAAAGGCGAGCGGCGCAAACATGCGCCCTTCTTGCGCTTCAAGCGTAAACACTGGCAAGAAACTCACGGTAATAATAAGTAAACTAAAAAACAGTGCAGGGCCAACTTCAGTGGCAGATTTAATCACCACTTGCCAGCGGTTATCCTCGGTGAGTGGTGTTTTCTCCATATGCTTGTGCATATTCTCAATCATCACAATCGCACCATCGATCATTGCGCCAATCGCAATAGCGATACCACCAAGCGACATAATATTAGCGTTTAACCCTTGTAGGTGCATGATAGTAAATGCAGCTAAAATCCCTACTGGCAAGCTAATAATTGCGACAAGCGATGAGCGCACATGAAATAAAAACAACACACAAACCAGTGCCACCACAAAAAATTCTTCTAGCAGCTTGTGCCACAGGTTATCAATCGCCCGCTCAATCAACCCAGAGCGATCATAAACAGTGACGACCTCAACACCCTCAGGCAGTCCCTGTTCAAGCTGCGCGAGCTTTTCTTTAACGCCAGCAATGGTTGATTGCGCATTTTCGCCAAAGCGCATCACGACAATGCCGCCAACCGTTTCCCCTTCACCATTTAACTCAGCGATACCACGGCGCATTTGCGGACCGACACCAATTTCAGCAACATCTTTAAGCAGTAACGGCGTACCATTGCTATCAAGCCCTAACGGAATATTTGCTAAGTCTTGTTGCCCTTTGATATATCCTGTTGCGCGCACCATATATTCAGCTTCGGCCATTTCGACAACTGACGCACCAACCTCTTGATTTCCTTCGTTAATCGCCCTGCTAATGAGCGACAACGGGATGCCAAGCGCCCGTAACTTATCCGGATCAACTTTCACTTGGTATTGCTTAACCATACCGCCAAGTGCAGAGACTTCAGAAACCCCTTTAACCGTTTGCAGCTCATACTTTAAAAAGAAGTCTTGCAGGGCGCGTAGCTGACTCGCATCATGCTTCCCAGTTCGGTCAACCAGCGCATAGAGATAAACCCAGCCAACCCCGGTAGCATCAGGACCTAATTGCGGTTTTGCACTCGCAGGTAAGTTAGGCGCAACCTGGCTTAAATACTCTAAAACACGTGAACGAGCCCAGTAAAGGTCGGTATCTTCATTAAAAATCACATAAACGTAAGAGTCACCAAAAAATGAAAAACCACGCACGGTTTCCGCCCCTGGTACCGATAGCATCGCAGTGGTCAGCGGATAAGTTACCTGATCTTCCACCACTTGAGGCGCTTGGCCAGGGTAGGTGGTTTTAATAATAACTTGTACATCAGACAAGTCAGGAATCGCATCAACGGGCGTGTTTTTAACTGAAAATAAGCCGGCACCTACGACCAAAATGGTTGCAAGCAGCACCAGGAGGCGGTTGTAAACAGACCATCGAATAATTGCAGCAATCATTATCTACTCCTTAATGATTATGAGGCTGGGCATGGTTCATTTGACTGTGATCAACAGCTTCCTTACCCTGGTTAACCACCGCAATGACCGCATAACCAAGCTCATCATCCTCAGTTATCTCAACATCGAGCGACTCGCCTTGCTTAAATAGACTCATGTCGACATCTTTAGCCACCATAAAGTCCATGGTCATTTCAGGCCAGCCCCATTGTGGGATTGGCGGATGAGTCAGTGTCACCATGCGATGTCCCTCCATCACGGTTTCAACCATCACATTGACCACGACAGTGTTTGGTACTTCTTCAACGGGTTGCTCAGTTTCGCTGTTAATTCGCATAAAATCAGAGCTGACGCTCGATTCCGAATCGATCAAGAACTGCGCAGAGACAACCACACTGTCGCCTTCTTCTAAGCCTGAAAGCACTTCAATAAACTGCTCATTACTACGTCCTAATTCAACTTTAACCGACTTAAAGTTACCGCCGCCTAAATCCATCACCACACGGCTCGATTTACCCGTTCTAATCACCGACTCTCTTGGCACTAGGATGTGTGTTTGCCCACCGTTGGTATCGATGGCTACTTTGGCAAACATGTTAGGTTTTAGTTTACGGTCTTGATTGTCAAAACGCAGACGCACCCGTAATGTTCGGGTTTGCTCGTCTAGGGTCGGATAAACATAATCAACTTGGCCGTGCCACTGCTCTCGCGGCCAGTAATCAAGCGTCATTGACACATGATCGCCAATATTCACTGCACTTGACTGACGTTCAAACACCTGTGCATTAACCCATACTTCATCTAACGCACCAATCGACATTATCTTGGTGCCGGGTTTAACATAGAAGCCTTCACGCGCCACCAAGTTATCAACGACACCAGATTGCGGCGCATAAAGGGTAATTGTTTGTTCAACCTGCCGACGTGTGATAATTCTGTCAATTGTCTTGGCTGGTACTAATAATGAATGTAAGCGCTCTTTCGCCGCATTGACTAAGCGCTTGTTTGCGCGGTTTACACCAAGCAATAACTCTTCTTGGGCATTAACTAATGTCGGGGAATAAATATCATATAGCGGCTGACCTTTGGTCACATGCTCGCCTGCGGTTTTTACGTGCAACTTGTTAATCCAACCTTCTACACGTGGATGGATATGGATTAATCGCTCCTGATCGTATTGTACATAACCAACCGTACTGATCTTATTTTCCAAAACCGCTTTAGTTACTGGTGCGCTACGCACTCCAAGGTTATTGACCACGTGGGGGGCGATAAATACCGTGCCGGCACTTGGCTGTTCACTGGCATTATCGTTGGCATACACAGGGACTAAATCCATCCCCATAGGTGATTTCCCTGGCTTGTCACGGCGAAAGTTGGCATCCATTGGTGCGACCCAATAAAGGGGCTCATTGGCACCGGCACTACGTTGCTCAGTCTCATGACTTGGCAATAAAAATTGACTGACTAACACGCCAACAGCCCCGCCAACGGCCAATAATGAAAGTGATTTAAATAGGTTATTCATAAGAACCTCTGGCTTGGGCTAGGTAGTAATTTAGTTTTAATTTAGTGATATTCATTTCCACTGAGATGTTAAGGTGCTCAATGCGACGATTTAGTTCACCGACGCGGGCTAACACCACGCGCGAAAAGTCTCCTTTATCGTTACCATAAGCAGTTAATGCCGCTTGGGATTGCTCAATTGTTTGTGGCAATAGCTTGTCTTGATATAGGGTATGACGCTTAACAAGTACTGCCAATGTTGATTGCAATGCCATCGCATTGGCGCGCATCTGCTGAATCAGTAGCAGCTTGTCTGTGGTTAACACCTTGGCATTGGCCTTTGCCGCAGCAACTTGTTGACGAGTCTTGTGGTGATTAAATATCGGCAAGTCAAAGCTCACCCCCACCGAAAAGAGATCAGAGCGCGAACTACCATTGGGGGAATCACTACGCCAGCCATAGCTAGTGTTGACTCCCCATTGAATCTCATCACCCTGCTCTGCCAATTCAATGCCTGTTTTTAACGCAGTTTGCTTTGCATTAAGCGCCATTAGGCTCGGATGATTAGCCAACAAGCTCGCCCAGGCCGCTTGTGTATTTGATTGCGGCGGCGTCTGCAAATTTATTTTCGGACTAGGCGCATCGATTAACGCATTGGCAAGTGACGTCGGCAGCCATTGATTGAGCTGCTGTCGGTATTGCCTCGCTTGTGTTTCAAGGGATGCTAATCGATCATCAAGCGCGGTTAACTCCACCTGTGCACTAATGAGGTCGCTTTGCATGGTGCGCCCCTGCCCGACTTGATAACTGCGCTGCGCCAAGTCAATTAACTGTTCAAACAACGGACGGTCTTTGCTAATTAATGCCATCGTTTGCTTCGCTTGATAGGCACGCAGCCAGGTTTGCCCAACCGCTACGGTTAATTTGGCTTGACGCTCAAGACCTAGCATCGGAAACTGGCGACTCAGCTCAATTAACTGCTGCTTTGACAACGTGAGACTATCACCGCGGGCAAATTTTTGCGTGATGCCCACTTTCAATTGCGTCATTGGCTCTTGGTTAAACGCAAAACTATCGCTAGCAAGATTAGCCAGTCCAACAGACATCACAGGGTTTGGCAATGCCGCAACAGCCTCGCTGTTAGCCAGCATAGCCATGCGCTTGCTTTCATTGCCTTGTTGCCAATGATCATTGGCAAGTGCCGCCTCAATGGCTTGCTCAAAATTCAGGGTAGTATGTTCCTGAGCGAGAGCTGGCACTGTTCGCAGCAGGCCACAGACAACGATCCCTACTAAGGTAAGACGCATACCGCCTCCTAATTAAAACTGTTGTTGGTAAGAATCTATGGCCTGATAAAGCTCTGTCGTGCCATCATTATTCATTTGTAATATGTGATAAGCACGGAACTTGTCGTCTACTTCCATCCCCGGGCTGCCAACCACCATCGCGGGAACCGTCAAACCAAATGCGCCTTTGGGAGGATTAGCAAGAAATTGATCCATAAACTTGGCGGGTACGTGCCCTTCAAACACATAGCCATCTTTGGTTACTGCGGTATGACAAGACTGTAATTCACCTTTGATTTTTAGCTTATCTTTTAGTGCCCACATATCTTGTGGTTCAATGGTTTTAGTAGGGTATCCGTGATCTTCAACGTGAGTTATCCAGTGTTTACAACAACCACAGTTCGGATCTTTGTAAACTGTTAATAATGGATTTTGTGTGGCAACAACAGCACCAGCCACCTCGGCATTTTGGGTTGCTTGCTCGGTGCCACAAGCGCTCAAGAATAAAGACAAAGTAATGACAGAAATAATTTTGTTCATGGGAACATTCCACTCAAATAGAAAATAATACAATTAAAGCCTGAATTTCAGACGGTTCTAGGGCGTATTATGCACTAATCGGTGGACGGTAGAGAGAGGTTTGTCTTGAAGTCACAACAACTTGCAACAGGGAACTAACGAAACTAGGAATAGGTGTTATTAGAACAGTATTGTCGCTGACAATAAAAACGCTAGAGCAGGCACTAGGACAACAATGACACTCTTGGCTACAATCATTTTCTGTCATTTGACAATGATTCATTGCCCCGATTTCTTGAGATGAATCACTTTGCATCACCGAGTCACAGTGTGCTGATTCGCTGGCCATATGCTGCATCGACGCCATATTTGCTTCCATTGCAGGCATCATCGCTGCCGCCGTCGCTTGCGTTATGCTCGCAACAAACAGAAAAACAAAAATTATGCGTTGGAATAAATTCAAGATATCGGCCAATAGTTCAATTGAGCTCATCATAACCAAGCTTACAATCTTTTACAATGCCTTAAGCCTAGCTACGGCTACCTTCCAGCGACGGTAAGGTAGCAATTAACCGCAACGGATTAAACAATTAACACCCTGAAGTTTCGATAGTTTGACTATATAACTAAACAATTGTTTGAATGATAGCTTGAGCTGTGTAAAATTGATCTCAAGCAAAGTATAAATAGGAATTACCCAGCATGTCACAAGTACTAGACGAATTATTAGACCTATTAACACTAGAAACGATTGAGCAAGGCTTATACCGCGCAAATAGCCAAGACTTAGGATTTGGTCGAGTGTTTGGCGGTCAAGTGATTGGACAGGCATTGGCTGCGGCTAAACAAACGGTATCGACTGAATTTAGCATCAACTCATTTCATTCATATTTCCTGCGCATGGGTGATGTTAAAAAGCCTATCGTATATGATGTTGAAACCATTCGCGACGGCCGTTCAATCGCTACACGCCGCGTCAAAGCGATTCAATATGGTCAGCCAATTTTTTATCTCACTGCCTCTTTTCATATTTTAGAACAGGGCTTTGACCATCAGAGCCCAATGCCACAAGTTGATGGCCCAGATAACCTAAAATCAGAATTAGATATCGCCCGTGAATTTAAGCATATGATCCCAGAGTCGGTGCGTGAAAAATTTACCACCGATGGTCCAATCGAAATTCGCCCAGTGGAAGCGGTGAACATACTTTCACCAAGTAAACTAGATCCCAAACGTCATATCTGGATGAAAGCCAATGGCAAACTTCCAGATGACACTCGCGTGCATAAATACTTGCTTGGCTACGCTTCAGACTTCTCATTTTTAACAGTCGCTGGTCAGCCCCACGCGATATCGTTTATGACGCCTAAGCTACAAATGGCCACGATAGATCATTCGATGTGGTTCCACCGTGACTTTAGATTTGATGATTGGTTGCTTTACGAAGTTGATAGCCCGTCAGCGAGCGGCGGTCGTGGTTTTGTTACCGGAAAATTCTTTAACCGCCAGGGTAAACTTGTTGCGAGTACGGCGCAGGAAGGCGTTATGCGCTGGGCTCCTGAAAAGAAAAAGTAACCAATGATAGATAGCCGCGCGACCTGAAATCTGCAGTTTTAGGTAGTACGGCTATAAATATCAGGATCCCAACACTCCATCATGTTAGCGGGATTTGATAACGGTTTAAAATCAAATTGCTGATACAAACCGTGCGCATCATAAGTCGCTAACATCATTCGGCGCAAGCCTTGTAATTCTGGATGATTACTCACCTGCTCCATCATCTTTTTGCTAATACCCAAACCGCGATGGCTTTCAAGCACAAAGACATCAGCCAAATAACCAAATGTTGCACCATCAGTAATAACCCGTGCAAAACCCACTTGCGATTCGCCATCAAAGGCAGCAAAACACAGCGAATTATCAATCGCCTTTTGCATGACCTTGCGCGGAATCCCCTTGGCCCAGTAAGAGGTCGAAATAAAATGATAAATCACTTCAAAGTCAAAGGAGTTTTTATCGGTGGATATCGTAATCATAGTTCAAACCGTGTCGTATTTTATCGTGAAGCTAAACGCATATTATAGATAACCCAAGCGAAGGCGGACTACCCTCGCTTGCATTACTTGAGCAGTGGATGACTCAAGCGTTTTATATCAACCTGTGGATATTGGTACTGGGTAAAAATGAGCTTTTGCTCTTTTTCAATATAAGACATCGTGCCGAACCGATTAAGTGTTTTTGTCGGTAGCCTAACGATTGGGCGAATTGTTTTATCCTTAAAAGAATAGTAATCAATACGGTGATGTCCCTTTAAATTTGTTTGAAAGTAAGCACCAGTACTCGTTACTGTCCAGTTATAAAGCGCCTTAAAGCGCGTCTTATCCAAGACATTAATCGGTTTATCGCTTTGCTTGGGATCTAATAGCCATAGGCCCCTGTTGCTCCCTTTTACATACCAAATTTTGTCATCTGTTGTTTCAATGGCAAATCGTGCCG
Organism: uncultured Gammaproteobacteria bacterium; assembly: GCA_937139475.1. Taxonomy (GTDB): domain Bacteria; phylum Pseudomonadota; class Gammaproteobacteria; order Enterobacterales; family Psychrobiaceae; genus Psychrobium. The sequence goes on from CAKZQF010000202.1 coordinate 39,466, forward strand.
GTGTTTTGGCCAGCATTGATGGCGCTTTGCCATCTAGCGGAATCTTATATAGTCGCGATTTATCATCTTGGGATGCAGCTGCAATAATTGACTTATTGTCGACAGACCAAGTTGGGCGGTAAATAACATCGAATGGGGTTTTTAGCTCCCGAACACTTAAGCTATTTACGTCTAAAATATAGATTTTACTGCTTTGCTTATCGGTAAGCGTTGCAAGGAAGGCGATATACTTACCATCATGAGACCAGCGTGGCGCAACTAAGTTATTCTTTAGCTTGGTGAGTTTCTTGCGTGACGTTCCATCCGGATCCGCAGTCCAGATTTCATTAAAGCCAGATTCATTTGACACATATACAACCTGCTCCTTTATTTCACTATAGTGTGCCGAGGTATGGCTAAAACCTGACTGAATCATTGGAAACGGTGTCGCAGTTGTCTCACCATCAAGCGGCATGTAGGCAACAAATGCAGGGATAGACCAATGATGAAACACTAAATCGTTGCTGTTAGGAATAGCCCTGGGAAAACTAAATCCATCGATATTCAGAGACTTTATCGTGCCGCTATCTATATCAATTACCGAGCCGGATCGTGTTAAGGAGTTTTTCGATGCATAAATAAGTTTCTGGCTATCATTTGACCAGGTGAGCCCCTTAATATCCCCTTCACCAAAGGTTAACTGACGTTCAGACTTGTCCGATAAATTGACTAAATAGATATCTTCAACCAGTTCTTCCATCCGGCGGCTAACCGCAATATGTTTTCCATCAGGAGAGAAGGCAACACTTCGGTCGGTATAATTACACGACCGATCACAGGAAAATCGAGTGGCTGTTGAATTCTGTTGATTCAGGTCTTTAAAATAGATACCAATACCACGTTCTTCGTCAGTTCCGGTATATGCCAATGTACTTTTATCACTTGATAATGATAAATAAATATTAGTTTTTGGCGGACAGTTATCAAGAATTGTTTCTTGCCCGGTATCTAAGGCCATTTGCACAATTTGGCATTTTTCTTTAACCCAGTCTTTGCGCACAAAGAATATGCTCAGCCCACCTTCTCCCCAAATAGCCGACCCTTCAGTATCTGGCGTAAAAGTTAGTTGACGAGGGCTTAAATCAGGTTGCGACAAATCTTTAATAAACAGATCTGACGGATGGTTAATTTGACGCCATGCATAGAGTAAATAGCGCTGATCATCAGAGAGCATCGGGAATAGCTCACGTCCAGGCGCAGAAGTTAAGTTATGCAGTTCGACTCTGGTTTTAGAACTGTTTGTCTGAGCCAACCATTGCGATATGGTGACAAAGATTGTTATTAGTGCAACCAGGAGCAACGCATAAAGTTTGGTGTTGCGCGGTGTCTTTGGTGCAACTTCAACGTCATTAACTTGTTCAGAAGCTGTCGATTCAACTTCCACATAGCTTGGCTCAACGAGTAAACGATAACCAGTTTTACGAATTGTTTCGATGATTGGTTCATCACTGTCATCGAACGCTTTACGCAAATTCCACACGGCATTGGTCAATGCCTTTTCACCAACATAACCGTTGCCATTCCAAATGGCCTCAATTAACTCCTCACGTGTCACCAAACGAGGATACTGAGCCGCAAGATAAGCCAAAACCTCTATGAATTTAGGCTGTAATGTACGGTTTTCATCATCCAGAAAGCTAAGACTATGCTCAAGAGGAGTCACTAGATAATCACCTAGCTTAAAAGGGGTTTGTAAACTCATATTTCAATCATAAATCCAATGATAGTTATGTTAATGCAATAAAAAGTGAGCAGCGCTAAATAGCATCCTATTATAGCAAGCAAGTCATGTATATAACTAATTTAAAGCAACTATATATAAGCTATAACACCACTAAAATATGTAACAAAACAATACTTCCCCAATGGCACAAAATGCAGCTAACCTACTGATACTAAACCAATAGAGTTTAAATAGATGTATAAAGGAGTCATAAAAGAGCGTCATAAATTGAGTTTAAAACTTGGCTGCATTACAACTAGCCTGTTCCTGTTTATTCTCTTGCCATTTTTGTTAAGGGTAAATAATTACAGGCATTAATAATAATAAAACTATCCACTTAATCTCGTGCTCGTTTGAGTGCTAAATAGAAGTGAACAAAGGAAAGATGTGATGAAACCAATGTTTAAAAAACATGCTGTATCTGTTGCGGTTACGCTGGCTTTCGCCGGGCCCGTATTAGCGGCAGACGCAGATGATGCAGTAGCCGTTAAAGCAACACAAAATGCTAAGGTTACCGAGAAGAAAGCAGAAGACAAAGACGTTGAGAAAATCGTCGTTACCGGCTCTCGTTTACGCCGCGACAGCTTCTCTGTTGCAACACCGTTAGTAACCATGGATAGAGACGCAATCGCTGATACTGGTCTGGGTTCGTTGTCTGAAATCCTAATTGACAATATGCCAGCAGTTTACGAAGGCTCAAGTAACAGCACAACACAATCAAGTGTTACTGCAACAGGCTTATCAACTATAAATTTACGTGGCCTAGGAACAAGCCGAACGCTAACATTAATCGATGGTCGCCGTGTGGTATCAAATAGCCATACCGGTACCTACGTTAGCCTTAACACCATGCCTGCTGGCATGGTTAAGAAAGTTGAAACAATCACAGGTGGTGCTTCCGCTGCTTATGGTTCTGATGCTATTGCGGGCGTGGTGAATATTATCACCCAAAAAGACAAAGAAGGTTTTAGCGCCAAGGTTAGAACTGGCGAAAGCACCAATGGCGGCGGTAAAGAAAACAGCTTAGATTTAAGCTTCGGTACGTCATTTGGCGACGATCGTGGTTATGTCTTTGCTAGTGCCAGCTATGATCGTCAACATGGATTGTTCGCTCATGACCGTGAGCGTGCACAAGTGCCAGACGCATATACGTACGATGACGATGAAATGTGTAACGCAATGTATACCGTAGACGGGTATGCCTGTATGCGTGACATTGAGAATGGTATGGCTGGTTGGGTAAACCTCTCCGATGGCATCGCTGGTGGCGTTTTTGGTGAAGATAAAGACAATGATACCCAATTCTGGTTTGATGAATCAGGCATTCGTGATGACTGGAAAGGCAATGAAGAAATCTATGGTGTTAATTCGACACAATGGGTAGCAATAAAAGTACCAGACGAAGCGCTGGTAGCTGCTGTTAAAGTCGATTATGAGTTAAATGATGACATTAGCTCTTACTTTCAGGTTCAGCTTAGTAAAAACAAATCGCTAAACAAAAAATCTCCAGAAGATATTTACGAACGTGAAGGCGCTGCAGCCTTTAACAGTGACGGCGAACCGTATACTGAAAGATTAGACTACATGACATGGGATAACCCTTACATTCCTGATGAGATGAAGCCTCATGAAGAGCTATGGGAAAAGAGCGGAAGAATTTATTTTGACCGCCGTTTACATGAAGTAGGTCAGGTAACAACTGACAATACCCGTACCACGATGCGTTCATGGGCAGGCCTGCAAGGTACCCTGTTTGACGGTGATTGGGATTGGGATGTGTCAGTTGGTTACGGTACATTCAAGCAAGAACAGATTCGTTTAAATGAAATAAATGTTCCTAAATTAAACTCAGCATTAAAAGCTGAATATGCAGAAGATGGCGTAACCATTCAATGTAAAGAGGCTGAAGCACGAGCTGATGGCTGTGTACCAGTTAACCTATTTGGTATAGGCTCTATCTCAGAAGATGCTGCAAACTATATTCGTCATAATGCCACATTTGATTCAGATTTAACCCAGTTTAATGCGTTAGGTTATATTGCAGGTGACTTATTTGAACTGCCTGCGGGTCCAGTTTCTGCCGTATTTGGTGCCGAATACCGCAGAGACACCCAATCAGTAGAAACAGACGAAGTATCAAAAAGTGGCGGTGTTTCTTTCAACATTATCCCGTCTTATTCAGGCGAAGTTGAAGTGTCGGAAGTCTTTGCTGAGTTCGCCTTCCCACTACTAAAAGATTCATTTGCTGCTAAGAATTTATCTGCAGAAGTTTCAGTACGTGCAGCCGATTACAGCATGGATCAAGTGGGTAATGTAGGCAGTTACAAAGCTGGCATGATTTGGGAGCCGATTGAAGGTTATGCGCTACGTACCAACTACTCTGTAGCACAACGAGCGCCAAACATTAAAGAGCTACTTTCGCCAATAGCTGGTGATTATGACACGATTGCAGACATCTGTAAGGACACAACGGCGGATTCAACTAAGCCTGGCCATGATAACTGTCGAAAAGATCCAGGTATCCAAGCAACAATCGAGTCTGATGAAGATGGAACATTTAACCTTGCTGACACCGGTTACTCACCAAGCGCTGGTAATGATCAATTATTTGAAGAAACGGGTACAACTTTCACCTTTGGTGTAACGTTAGCGCCGACACAGCTTGAAGGGTTCCGCTTAGCTATTGATTACTTTGATATTGAAATTGAAGATGTTATCACCACGTTAAGTAACGAACAAATTCTATCAGGCTGTTATAACCCACCAGCTGGTGTTGAGTATGGTGAAAGCAATCAATACTGTAATGCAATTACCCGTGATGGGGAAGGTCGATTGACTGAAGTCGTACAGACTTACTTCAATGCTGACATGATGGCAACACGCGGTTATGACGTTGCTGCAGAGTATGCGATTGACTTAGATGACCTAGGTTCATTAAAGCTAAAAGCTCATTACACTCACCTTCTTGAAGATTCAACAACTAAAGAAGTAAACGGTGAGCTAGAAACTACCGATACGCTAGGGTACAGATCTTATTCATTCGAAGATGTAGCTTCCGCTTCAGCAACATGGCGCTTAGATGATCTACGTATTCGTTGGAGCACCAAGTTTAAAGGCAGTGTTAAAGATAGTCTCTCCCGTGAAACGTCTTACCTAGGCTACCTAGCAGATAATGCTGAAGAATGTGCAGAGGCAACCGATAAGTGTATTGCTGATCCAGAGCCTTTGGCATTCCAAGACCTTGGTTCTTATATCAAGCATAGCGTTTCTGCTTCTTACAACATCGATCTAGAAGACGATGCGTCTGTACGCGTTTACGGTGGTGTAAATAACATTTTCGATAATAACGGTCCATTCATTATTAGCGGAAAAGGTAATTACACCAGTTCTTATGGCGGTGGTGTAGGTCGTTTTATCTACCTAGGTGCTGAAGTGAAGTTCTAAACTGTTAGGTTGTCGCCTTCCTGCCCTCTCTCTCAGGCTGGCGACATTTAACACTCAATTTTAAGCCTCGAACTCTTCGGGGCTTTTTTCTACTTGTCTACCTAAAGGACATCACTATGAGATGTTTTATCCAATTAAGTATATTGGCGACACTAGTATTCATCTGCACACCTGCAAAAGCTAATCCAAAAGGTTATCAAAAACCAAGCCCGGAATTAGCCAGTTTAGTGGAACAACCCAGTAAAATGGGGATGCGCCTGTCTCCCAACAACAAACTCTTTGCGCAGCTCGTACGCAGCGATAAGATCACCTTGAATGAGCTTGCACAACCTGAGTATCAACTGGCTGGTTTAAGCCTTTCTCAGTCTTATCACGGCGCGAGTCGCTACAAGACAATATATAAACATATCAACCTGATAACGTTAGATGGCACGTTAAGCCACCAAGTTACTCCTTTATTTGGTGGGCAATTTGTTAGTGTGAAGTTTTCACCAAACAGTCGCTTCATTTCACTTATTGAAAAAACTACTAGCGCGTTAATTCTCGTATTACATGACACGAAAATGAAGCAAAGCTACCGCTTAACTCAACGCCCAGTTAATGGTGTGTTGGGCTTAGTTAATCAATGGGCAAGTGACAGTAGCTACGTGGTAACCAAGCTGGTCAGTAATGGACTGGAAAAGCCACAACACGGATTATCCAGCGCTGCGCCAATTATCCACACCAGCAATAATGAAAAGTCTGCGCAGCGTACATATCAGCACTTATTAGCAACACCCGCAGATAGTGATTTGTTTGAATACCTGGCCAGCAGTGACTTAGTGAAGATAGGCCTTAATGGCAGAGTTTCGTCGTTACAAAACGCAAAATTATTCCGCTCCGTCAGCGTTTCACCAGATGGCCAGTATCTATTGGTCAACCAATTAACTCGTCCGTTTTCCTACCTAGTTCGCTACAAGGATTTCCCGCTGAAAACCTCTGTTATTTCTCTTGCTAATAACAAAGAAACGACAATAACCACGTTACCGCTCGCCGAAACTAAATCAAGTGACTTTGATCGCATTAGACCTGGCTATCGACATATAGCATGGCGGAAAGACACTCCCGCGACACTCTATCTGGTCAATGCGATTGCGAAATCCCAACGTAAACCTAAGCAAGCGTATCGTGAACAAATATCCTTGTTAGCCGCGCCATTTACCAGTCCCCCTACCGAGCTACTAAAATTGCATCAGCGCTTTGCTGGTATCCAATGGCACGATGAGCATTTCGCTTTAATCAAAGAGAAGCGCTATAGCAAACGACTGATGTGGACTTGGCAATTTTCACCGAGCTCGCCAAGCGATAAAAAGTTATGGCATAAGAATGCTTATCGCGACCGTTACACGGCTCCTGGGAAACCCTTAACTGTTTTGAATAAATACGGTCAGTCGGTAATTTATCGCCATAACGATGACTTACTCATGGCCCATGCAGGTGTCACGAAAGAAGGTACCCGTCCTAGCCTAACGATCGGTAAGAGCAGCGTTAACAGCGAACTGGCTTGGCAATCACAGCCTTCACGTCATGAACGCGTAGTAAAATTAATTGATCCCAAAAAGCTTACCGCTATAACTGCTCGCCAGTCAGCGACAGAGCCGTTAAATTACTTTTACAGCGATCTTAAGAATAATACCCACATTCCTCTAACTAAGGTCGAGGCTAATAGCGGCGCATATCATGGCATAAGCAAACAGTTAGTCACCTATAAACGCAATGATGGCGTGGACTTATCAGGTACTTTATATCTACCCAAGGGCTACAAAAAATCCGATGGCCCTCTGCCGGTGCTCATGTGGGCCTACCCACGAGAGTTCAAAGACAAAAGTGTTGCAGGGCAAGTGAATTATTCTGCTAATCATTATCATGCGCTAAATTATAAAGGCCCAATGCCATTTCTAGCCAAAGGCTTTGCGGTTTTTGATAAAGTATCGATGCCTATTATTGGACAAGATAGCGTCAAGCCAAATGATAAATTTAGAGAGCAGTTGATCGCAAACGCACAGGCCGCAGTCGACACACTGGTCGCAATGGGCGTTGCAGATAAAGAGCGTATCGCTATTGGTGGGCATTCATACGGTGCGTTTATGGTAGGTAATCTGTTAGCCCATAGCGACTTGTTTGCCGCAGGTATTGCCCGAAGCGGTGCTTATAATCGCTCATTAACCCCCTTTGGCTTTCAAAGTGAAAAACGTCACTTCTGGCAAGCTCAAGATATTTATGCCTCGATGTCACCATTTTTTCATGCTGAAAAGATCAATGAGCCAATGTTGATGATCCACGGGGAGGCAGACCCTAATTCCGGAACTTTCCCGATGCAGTCGATTCGGCTATTTAATGCAATCAAAGGCCTTGGTGGTAAAGCACGTTTGGTACTCCTGCCCTATGAAGGACATAGTTACAAAGCGAAAGAATCACTACTTCATATGCTTGCAGAGCAAGAACAATGGCTTGAAAAATATTTAAAATAATAAAATAAGTGCCGCGATTAGCGGCATTTTATTAACTACTTAAAGAGGTGCCTCCGGCCCCTCTATTGGCAGCTAAAACATAAAGATACTCAAGTGCCAATGTTGCCCCCGCTAGTGCAGTGATCTCACTTTGATCATATGCTGGCGCGACCTCCACCACATCCATCCCGATTACATCGATACCCTGTAAACCACGAATCGTTTTAAGCGCACAATCCATGCTAATACCGCCAACAACTGGCGTTCCTGTGCCCGGTGCAAACGAAGGATCAAGCCCATCAATATCAAAACTAACATAGGTTTTCTTATTACCCACGCGTGCTTTAATACGTTCCAAGACAGCTTTTGGCCCATGCTCCGCTACCCAAGCAGCATCTAGTACTTCAAAAGGGTGATCTTTAACGGTGTAAGCGGTACGGATACCGATTTGTATAGAGTGTTTTGTATCAACCAAGCCTTCCTCTACCGCATGATGGAAAATGGTGCCGTGATCGTATTTACTGCCACCGCTATAGGTATCAGTGTGAGCGTCAAAATGAATTAATGCGACGGGGCCATGCTTTTTAGCATAAGCGCGCAGAATCGGTAACGTAATAAAATGATCGCCACCAAAGGTTAGTGCTTGCTTATCGGCATCCATGATAGTTTGAATATGCGCCTCAAGGTTTTCCACCAACGATTGCGGCTCACCGTGTTTAAACGCAACATTACCTGAATCAACTAAGTTTAAGTGATCGTCAAGCGCAAAATCCCAAGGCCAGCGAGCACCTTCCCACGATAAGTTGATCGATGCTTGGCGCACCCCCTGCGGGCCAAATCGAGCACCTGAACGCCCAGAGGTTGCCATGTCAAAAGGCACACCAGTGACAACAACATCAGCGTCACTGTTTGTTAGTGAAGTCACATTGGGGCATTGCATAAAGGTCATACCTAGCGCGCTATATAGTGGCATATCAGCATCGGCAACTGTTGTATTATTTTTCGAATTCATTGGTTTCTCCAGCTTTTTACCTACCTTAAACCACCAAATAAAATTAGAGAAATGCATAGTTTTAATAATATAATGAATAGAATTAATACCTAATGAGTATAGGCCCCATGAAATCGTTGCAACAATTTGACCTCAACCTGCTATTGATTCTTGACGCACTAATTAGCGAATGCCACGTCAGCCGTGCCGCAGAGCGAGTTCACTTAAGTCAATCAGCGATGAGTCACGCACTCAATCGATTGCGCAATCAACTTGACGATCCTATCTTGGTGCGCAGCGGCAAAGGATTGACGCCAACACCTCGAGCTAATGAAATGCTGCCTCAAGTACGTCACATTATTGGTTTATTAGAGCATACCTTGGCGCCACAAAAACCATTTGTACCAGCAAGCAGTCAACGCGTGTTTACCATTGCCTGTACCGATTATTTTGAAATGGAATTCTTTCCGCGCCTACTGCAACAGATTCAACAAGATGCCCCAGAGGTTGTGCTGGAATTAGAAATGATCACTGAAAAGACGATTAACCAGGGGCTTGAAAACAAAGAGGTGGACTTGGTGGTGGGAATAGATAGTAGTCAGTCGGTGCCAGCCCACTTGGTCAAGCAACATTGGCACAGTCAAACTTTTGCTTGCCTTGCAGGGAGAACTAATCGCCCAGTATCTAAGCAGCTTAGCCTTGCGCAATATTGCTCGCTCAAACATATTACCTTTCTGGATGTTACCGGAAGTGCCGCAAGTGTTATTGATAAGTGGCTTAGTGAACAGCAACTATCTCGCCAACACATTGCACGGGCCGTTAACTATACAGCAGCAGCAAAGGCTACGATAGCGACAGAGGGCGTAATGACATTGCCACTGAACATGGCAAACTCATTTTGTGAAATGTTCGATCTAGAATTGCTCATCCCACCTAAGGGTATTCCAATGATTGAGATGAGCATGCTTCATCACCCCTTATTTAGCAACGATCAGGCACTCACTTGGCTGATTGCTCAAATTAAGGCGCTTTAACAGTTAGTGGCACATCTACATCATTGATTGTAGATAATTCTCATCGCCAATTTTATCCATTAAGCTAAGTTGTTGCTCAAGCCAATAAACATGGTCTTGTTCAGTTTCTTCAAGCAATGGCATCAGCATATTGCGGGTTTGGAAGTCTTGCTTGTCTTCACAAAGCGCAATAACTTTACGTAAGTTGGTTACAACCGAATATTCTAAATTCAAATCATTTTGCAGCATTTCGCGCACATTTGAGCCAATTGCTAAGCCTTCACGTGATGCAACATCAGGTTTTCCTTCGAGAAACAAAATACGCTCAATGAGCGCACTGGCATGAGCCTTTTCATCTTCAAACTCATGCGCTATTCTTTCATGCAGCTTTGACAACGCCCAATCTTCATACATTTTTGAATGACATAAATATTGATCCATCGCAGTGAGTTCACCAGTGAGCAACATATTTAATGCATCGATTACTTCGCTATTACCTTTCATTTTTCGACTCCTATTTGTCCATCATCGCTTGCTGATAATTTTCCACACCCATACCTTTAATTAGGTCTAGTTGCGCCTCTAACCAATCGATGTATTCTTGTTCATAATCTAAGATTTCAACCAATATGTCGCGGCTTACATAATCATTCTCATTTTCACAATGTGCGATGACATCAGTAAGTAAGGTGTTTTGCTCCTGCTGACAGGTTAAGTCGCATTGCAACATTTCAGTGGTATGTTCGCCAATGCGTAACCGACCCAGTTGCTGCAAGTTTGGCAGTCCTTCAAGAAATAGAATCCGCTCGATTAACTTATCAGCCTGTTTCATATCTTTGATAGATTTTTTATAGGCTTTCGCATTAAGAGCATCTAAGCCCCAATTCTTAAAAATCCGTGCATGAAGGAAGTATTGATTGATGGAAGTTAGTTCAACCGTTAACACTTTGTTCAGTTGATTAACAATACCGCTATTTGCTTTCATAAGACTCTCGGTTTGAGTTATACAAGACAGATATCAGTATGAACCTAACTAGAAAACAAATCAAATAAACCTTTAAAATCAACTAACTATAAAGAAAATCACAATCATTATCATAATTAAATCACTTATTGTTTAGGCATAAAAAAACCCTGAGAATCAGGGCTTTTTGTTGCTAACACAATACTAAGATTAGAGTGCAGTTTGGCTTCTGGTCGGTAATATAATTGCCGCAGTGGCATACATCGCTAATGTGACTACAGGAGCAAAGATGATCCCAATTACGGTAACAACACGAACGCTTGCGCGACTATAGCCAAATGCTTTGGCGATACCAGAACACACACCAAATAACTTACTGTGTTTCTTATCAACGGTAATACGATGCCAAATACTCATCACAACCTCCTAAAACTTTTCTGAAATTAAAGATAGTACGCCAGCACCTACAAGCATCGACAGCACTGGCACAAAGAAAATCCATAATGCGGTATTTACTAAAAACATGGGATTACGATGCCAACTTTTGTTTTAGTTTAGCTAGCTCGCGTTCAATCGCATCATCACGTTCCATTTGCTTGAACTGCTGCTCTACCGTCGCTTCTTTGTCACCTAACTCATAGCTTTCAACTTCCGACTCAAGTGCTTCGATTTTCTTTTCAAAATGCTCAAAGCGAACCAGTGCTTCTTCAATCTTATGACTATCTAATTGCTTTTTAACTTTTAGACGTGTCGTTGCTTGCTGCTTACGAGCCAATAATGACTGCTGGCGAACACGCGCTTCAGCCATTTTTTGCTCCAATCGAGTCGCATCACCGCTTACAGAGTCAAGTAATTCATTATAGCGAACCAACTCTTTTTCTAAGTTCGCTAATGTCTCGCTCGCTTGCTGCTTTTGCTCAATGGCACTTCGAGCAAGATCTTCACGGCCTTTATTTAGTGCGAGCTCTGCTTTACTTGCCCAATCATTTACATTGGCTTTTGCTCGTTCGATTTGAGCTTCAAGCACCTTTCTTTCACTTATGTGTTTGGCTGCTCCGCTGCGTAACTCAACCAATGTTTCTTCCATTTCTTGAATTAACATCCGAACCAACTTCTTAGGATCTTCTGCCTTATCAAGCATTGAATTAATGTTGGCGTTTACGATGTCACTAAATCTGCTAAAAATACCCATAATTACTCTCCAATTAGTTACTTATCTGTTGATTTATTATTTGTTTCTGACTGCTTAGTTTTTTGGGAGATTTCAAATCCCATGTCCACTAAGCCCTTATCAATTGTTTCTGAAATGTCTTTATTGATTTCATTGGTTAATGCACTAACTTGTGCGCTGAAAACTTTTCCTAGTGCATCAAGCATATTTTGCTTAACTTGATCATTTAACCCGTTTGCTTGAACACTCATACTAATACTTGAAAGTGCGATCATGGCTGTCACTGCAGCGCCACGAATGATGTTTGATGATTTAGCCATGACAGACTCCTTAGTCGTTGTCGTTAATTGTTGTGGGCTAACTAATATGTTTTGCCCGGATACAAACTATATATTGCAGCAGGCGTGCCAAAACTCATTAACCATTCAAAAACAATAACTTACACAATTTAAAGGCTAACACCGACAGAATAGAAGAACATAAATTGAGTTAGTTTGATTACTAAATGGTAAAATTAACCACACAAAATCCAGACAAATAACTAAGCGTAGAGATACCGCAAATATCTACCACTTCGCCAGAGATATAGGTGCATGAATAAAGGCATATCGGTAAGGGGGGGATACTATCCAATGCATATATGGAATAGCCTGAACTTTTTCCCAGGTATAAAAAAAGGAAGAACCGTAGTCCTTCCTATTTATGATAACGAGATAATAGCCTAGAGAGAGCGGCTATTTACTGTTATTGATATTAGTCTTCTATAAGACGATTGCCACCTATTGCAATTGAACGAGGTTTCATTGCATCCGGTACTTCGCGTTTTAAATCAATATGAAGCAAGCCGTTACTCAAATCTGCTGCCTGCACTGTAACATAATCAGCTAGCTGATATTTTCGCTCAAAGCCGCGCTCTGCAATTCCTTGGTAGAGAAACTTGCTACTTGATTCGCTCTTTGACTTGATACCTTTTACTAATAAGGTGTTTTGATGGCTGGTAATTTCCAGCTCAGATTCTTCAAAACCTGCAACGGCTAAAGTGATACGGTATTCATCTTCTGAAAATTGCTCGATGTTATACGGGGGATAGCCCTGGTTGCTATTACTGCCGTTTGATGAGGCTGACTCAATCATGTTAGCCAAACGGTCAAAGCCAATAGCGCTGCGGTAAAGTGGGGATAGATCGATAGTACGCATATTATATTCTCCTAAGAAGCAATATTTACTCACACCTACATTGGTGTATTGAGTATTAAGTTGTGGCCAGCAATTGCTGCACCAGGTGCCCAGTGATTTGGGACTTAATAAGCATCACACTGTTGTGACTACTTTAGTTCGCGAACCCTAGTTAGGCCTTCGCTATAAATAGATATAGGGACAGTGATATAAAAACCAAGGGCCAACAATCACTTTTTTATCAATCCATTAAGAATTGCACAGTCAGATGAGTCATCACCACGACACTCATCGCTAAGCGCTTCAAGGCTTTGCACGATATTATTCAGTGCCGAAATTTTTTGTTTAATCTGTGATATTTTTTCATCTGTTAAGGCTTTTACCTCGCTACTTTGACGATTGTCATCACGAAATAAGGCCATTAATTCTTTGCATTGTTCAATGGTAAATCCAGCATCGCGTGCACCTTTTACAAGGTTTAATTCATCAATACTGTGTTGATTAAAGTAGCGGTAGCCATTATCACTTCTTTGCGCGGGACTGATTAAATTAATTTCTTCATAATAGCGAATCGTTTTTGCTGGAATATTTGTGAATTTTGCCGCCCTGCCAATAGTTATCATGCGTGGTGCCTCCAATTTTTTAACAACAATGCATTACCTAATACGGTGACGCTCGATAGCGCCATAGCAAGTCCAGCAAGTTGTGGGCTTAAATACCCCATCGCAGCCAGTGGGACCGCCAGTGAATTAAAAATAAATGCCAAAAATAAATTTTGTTTTATCTTGGTCCACGTAGCGCTGGCAATATCAATCGCCGCGATAACAAGCTGCGGATCGCCTCTCATCAAAGTGATCTGTGCACTACTAATAGCCACTTGAGTACCTGTTCCCATCGCAATCCCCAAGTCGGCTTGGGCTAGTGCGGGTGCATCGTTTATACCATCCCCAACCATGGCCACAACTTCTTGTTGCTGCCACACTTTAAGTTGCGCTAGCTTTTGCTCTGGTTTTAAATTGGCAAAGACCTGATCAATGTTTAATTCATCGGCGATATGCTTAGCAGCCTGAGCATGATCACCACTGAGCATCGCTGTTTTTAGCTGCTTTTGCTGCAATCGAGCTATCGCGTTAGCACTTTGCTCTCTGCTTTTATCACTGAGTTCAATCACCGCAACGAGTTGCTTGTCGATAGCAAAAAATACCTGACTATAATTCGATGACGCGCTTTGATTATCAATGCCAACAGCCAAATCGTCCATTAAGTCACGATTTCCAGCACTTAACTGCTGATCTTGATAAAACGCAGTGATGCCCTTGCCTGGTATAATTTTTACTTGTTCAAGTGTGACCTGAGCGGCCTCAATTACCGAGTGCTCTTTCACAATTGCTTTGGCCAACGGATGCTCACTGTGTTCCATTAAAGAACCAAGCATTGCTTCGACATCTACGTCGTATTGATACTTGTTGATGGCGATTACGGTCGGTTGTCCAATCGTCAACGTCCCCGTTTTATCAAACGCTACGCGATCCAGTTTAGTGGCAATTTGCAATGCCGCGGGTTCACGAATAATAATGCCATTTTTCGCAGCGACGCCACTGCCAACAGCAATGGCCGCGGGTGTTGCTAAGCCTAAAGCACAAGGGCAAGCCACCACTAACACCGACACACTGTTAATTAGTGCTTGCTCAAAGCCTGTTCCTAGCGATAGCCAAACACCGAAGGTAAGCAAGGCGATAGATAAAATAGCTGGCACAAATATGCTCGCAACCTTGTCTACCAACTTCTCGATAGGCGCTTTAGTCATCTGCGCCTTTTCAACCAGCTTAATAATATGACTAAGACTAGTATTTTCACCAACGGCGGTAACCTCTACGCTAAGTACGCCGTTGCCATTGACTGAGCCAGCAATAACCTGATCATTTTCCCTTTTATGGACCGGCATACTCTCACCGGTAAGTAGCGACTCATCCACTTCGCTTTCACCTTGCGTGATTAAACCGTCTACAGGGATAATTTCACCAGCAAGTACTCGTACCTTATTACCCAACAAAACCTGTGCTAGTGGCAGTGTTTTTAACTGGTCACCTTTAATGACATTTGCTGTTATGGGTTTTAGGGCCAATAAATCTCGTATCGCCTGCCCGGTGCTGTGTTTTGCGCGGTGCTCTAACCATTTACCAATAGACACAAAGGTGATTATCACTGCGCTGGCCTCAAAATATAATCGGCCATGCGCTGCTTGCCAATCACTAAAAACAAGATAACAGCTATAAAAATAAGCGGCACTGGTACCCAAGGCCACCAGCGTATCCATGTTGGCACTGCGATTTTTTAAGCTTATCCATGCGCCGTGATAATAAACCTGTCCAACATAAAACTGCACCACACTCGCCAGTCCAAGCTCTAGCCAAGGATTGAGCGATAACGACAGGCCAAACAGCATTAAGACCATAGGTAATACGAGAGGAATGGTAAATACGCTAGCAATGATTAGCTGGTGACGTTGACGCTTGTTTTGCCGTTGATAATGCTGCTCAGCAGCGACTAGCGCGTCCTGATTACCTGCGGCCTCAAGAGAGAGCTCATAACCTAAAGTATCAACTAGTGTCCCAATATCGCCATGGCTAATCGCCCCTTTGATATAACGAACATGCAACTGCTGCGAGGTAACATTGACCTCTACCTTTAAAATAGCAGGATGCTCAAGGAGCATATCTTTGGTTTTATTGGCGCAGCCGGCGCAGCGCCAGCCCGAGACACTAAAAGAAGCTTGTTCATCGGCTAACGCATAGCCATTATCGTTCACCATACTCAGCAAGTCAGTGAACTGCTCTTTTGTCGGCTGTTTTACGATAATTTTACCCAAGCTGAAACTAACGTTGGGCTCTAGCCCTTCGATGTTGTTAAGCTTCGCTGTCAACTTTGCAGCGCAGCCATTACAGCGAAGCCCCGTAATATCATATTGTTGCATTGCTAATTGCTGAGCCATCATTGCTCCTTAATAAGAAAAATCTAACCCTTTGGGTTAAGCTATATCCTATCCTAACCTTTCCATCAACTGGAAGGTAAAGAGCAATATACTACCAATTTCAAGAATAAGCTGAGCGTATAAATAATAAAATTGGCACGCCAGTTTTATTCAGTTAGACCGGTGCGGATAAGTTCACCACATAGATTCGGCGCCTCCAGTGGTAACAGGTGGCCGTGCGCCATTGATTCCAAGAAGGTTGAGTGAGGGCAAGCCTGCTGCCAATGGCGCCACATGTCATGAGAAAAAAACATGCTTGGCTTACCACGTATAGCCACGACGGGAATTTCCAGCTTCGTAATATCTCGCATAATATTGGGCGGCTGGCTGTAATTGTGCGCTTCCCAATGCTTTGGAAACGCCAGTTGATAGTCACCCTGTTCATTTTTGATAATAGAATGATCAGCGAATAGCTCAAACATTTGTTCAGAAAATTTAGCATAGCCCTTAAACTTTTTGATGTGGGTTAGAAAATCATCACGGTCAGTAAAGCGTTCGCGCTTATTTAGGGTTCCTTTCACTGGATTTATTTTAGTCATGATTACTTTGGGTAATACTTGAACCATGGCCGCTAACGGCTTTGCCAACATCGCAGGTTCAATCAGTACCAACTTTGAAAATAAATCAGGGCGTTTTTTGGCTGCCAGCACCGTCGTTGTAGCACCAAGCGAATGCCCTACCCCGATCACCGGACCACAGGCTTGCTGCTCAAGAAAGGTAATTAGATCATCTGCATAGATTTGCCAGCTGCGTGACTTATGCAAACTAACCGCTGGGCGCCATGTTGCACGATTTGCCAACGCCCCAACATTATAATCTTGCGCTAATAGTTCGAGTAATGGTTGATACACACCGAGGGGGAAACCATTAGCACCATACAGGTGCATTGGCTCTTTGCTGCTATGATCTGTAAATAATCTTGATTGAAATAAATCCATAAAACTTATACCTGCCTAATACTTAGGCACTCATTAATAGAGTATTTACTCAGCAAACGCTAGTTTTTTATTTTCCCTTGCCAATAACCAACATCAAGCCATCGATCAAATTTAAAGCCCACTTCGTCAAAACGAGCCACTTGCTTTAGGCCAAATTTTTCATGCAAAGCAACACTTGCAGAATTCGGCAAGGTAATCCCGCCAATAACGCTATGCACTCCACGCTGGTTTAATTCATCAAATAATGCCGCATACAATTTACTGCCAACCCCCTTATTTGATTGAGCTGGACTTAAATAAACGGTGATCTCCACTGAAAATCGGTAAGCAAAGCGTTCACGCCACTTGGTCGCATAGGCATAACCAATAAGCTCGCCGCGTTCATTCTCCGCCACAAGCCATGGCAGTTCATATTCGGCTACTTGAGCGATACGCTGCATCATCTCTTTATCACACACCGGTGCTTCTTCAAAAGTAGCGACCGTATTAACGATGTAATGATTATAAATCTCGGCAATGGATTCGGCATCATTCGCCTCAACTTTTCTTATCATGGGAAACTCCTAATCATTGGAAATAACGCTACTTTTGCCTTTGCGTGCATGGTTAGGTTTTGCCAGGAGCATAAAACCTGACAGCTCATTCTGAACATAAAAAAGCCCGGGCGGTAATCGCTCAGGCTTTCTAATAATAGATATAGTGTACTAATTAAAGACTGTAACCACTTTCTTCATGCTGCGAGATATCTAAGCCTGTAATTTCTTGCTCTTCGTCGACACGTAGTCCGCCTAAACATAACGATACAAACTTAAATAGTACGAAACTCACCACCGCGGTATAAACGAAGGTAACAGTCACACCTGTTAGCTGTACTAGTAATTGGTCAAGCATCGTTTCATTACCTTCACCATAACCGTACCCGCTAAACACACCGAGCTCAGTTGAGCTAAACACTGCAACCAGAATACTACCTAATACGCCACCGACACCATGCACCGGAAAAACATCAAGTGAATCATCAATCTTTAGTTTTTGTTTGATATAAACTGTGGCATAGAAACATACAAAACCACCACTTAAACCGATGACCAATGCGCCGCCTGGGCCAACAAAACCTGAGGCTGGGGTAATAGTACCAAGGCCTGCAACCATACCAGTAACAATACCTAAAACGCTTGGTTTACCAAATTTTTTCCACTCAATAGCGGCCCAAGTCATTGCTCCCATTGCCGCAGAAATATGCGTAACCAACATCGCCATTGCCGCATCACCGTTAGCAGCAAGCGCGCTACCGCCGTTAAAGCCAAACCAACCGACCCATAACAAACCCGCACCAGTTACCGTCATTGTCATGTTGTGAGGTAGCATCGCAGTTTTAGGAAAGCCTTTGCGAGGTCCAAGCACAATCGCCGCAACCAGCGCCGCAACACCACAGGTAATATGAACCACTGTACCACCAGCAAAGTCATAAAACCCCATTTGGGCTAGCCAACCGCCACCCCAAACCCAGTGAGTTACAGGTGTATAAACAAAAATTAACCACACCGCACAAAAGAACAATACCGCAGAGAACTTCATACGCTCTGCAAAACCGCCAATGATTAATGCGGGGGTAATAATGGCAAACGTCATTTGAAACAGCATAAATAACGGCTCAGGAATATCACCGGCTAAATCACCGCGTGACACCCCCATCATCAGCACCTTGCTCAAGTCACCAATAAAGGCATTACCTTGAGTAAAGGCCAGCGAATAGCCTAGCACCAACCAGATAATTGAGCTAACCGCCGCAATCGAAAAACACTGCATCAAAATGGACAACACGTTTTTACTACGCACTAGGCCGCCATAAAAAAGTGCAAGTCCAGGCAATGTCATCATTAACACAAGCGCTGTGGATGTTAATATCCACGCGGTATTTGCCGAGTTAAGCTCAGGCTCCTGTGCAAATGCACCAAATGACAGCATTGATAAGATTAAACTTGTAATAATAGATAAAGTTTTCATTTAAACAGCCTCTGGACCTTGTTCTGATGTTCTAATTCGAATCACCTGCTCCAAGTTGGTAACAAAGATTTTACCGTCACCTATCTTGCCGGTATGAGCTGCGTTAATAATTGCTTCAACGACACTGTCTTCCTGCTCATCACAGATAGCAATTTCAACCTTTACCTTAGGTAAAAAGTCAACGGCATATTCAGCGCCACGATAAAGCTCTGTATGGCCTTTTTGGCGACCAAAACCGCGCACTTCACTCATTGTTACACCTTGAACGCCCACTTCAGCTAGGGACTCACGTACATCATCAACCTTAAATGGTTTAATTATTGCGGTTATCAGTTTCAAAATGCCTCCTGGGGCTCTACAAATTTTCTCTGCCCATCACTTTGCAAGATTTAAACCATTAGAAAAACAACAGATAAAACAACAACTAATATCTTTCACTCTGTTTTCCCTCACACAAACGCACCAAAATGAGACACGCTAACCAGGTAAGCGCACCAAAACAACGCAGCATTGGGTTAATGTAGGGCGAAAGAGACAAATAGCATAAATTGCATCAGCGGCAATCTGTTGATAAGGTAAAGAAAGTTGCTTTATCCGAAGGGGGTAAACAACTTATACGATGCAAAGGAAGGCAATGGCAAATGACTTGAGGAGTATGATATGTTTTTATTGTTTGGCGAAAAGTACCATGCAAACCAAGTAGCAACAGGACAGTTTGAATGTCCGATATGTCTTAGTGAAACACACTATACTCACCACCGAGTACAACCTAAATTTACATTATTTGGCATCGGTATCGCCAAGCTGGAAATTACCAGTGACTATGTAATATGCCACCAGTGTAACTCTTGTTACGATCCACAAATAATAGCAACGCCATCTGAGCAGCATATAGCAATTGACAAGGCAGCCCTTATTCGCACGCTATGTTATATCCTTAGCGGATACGGTGATACTGGGCAATCGAGAACACGGTTAATCCAGTTATATAAGCAAGTGACGAATATAGATATCACAAACCAGGATATTTCAACTGAATTAGCGGTTATCAATAGTGGCAAGGCACCTACCCTACCTTTCTTAAAACAAGTTGCACTAAGGTTGAGCCCAAAGGCTAAGCAAGACATCATTGTTGCGTGTTATCAATTTGCCAGTGGTTCATGCCTAATGGAGCATCAAGACCGTGTGCGCATCAATACCATCGCCTCTTCGCTCGATATCTCGCTACCAGAAGTTGAATACTTGATAAACCATAACGCCTAGAGTTGTTACCTTATCCAGGTATTCTTTAAACCGTAGCGCGCTGGCGTATACGCTGATATGATGGCGCCTTTAATCTATGCCGGAGAATTACCATGCAATCACTTGATCAACAAACTCAGGACGCTTTAGACGCAGCGACTTTTCGACGCTTATTAAGTCACCTAGATAACAACAAAGATGTTCAGAACATTGATCTAATGATCTTGGCAAGTTTTTGTCGTAATTGTTTAGGCAAATGGTACAAAAGTGAAGCCGATAAACAAGGCGTAGAAGTTAGCGATGAGCAAGCAAGAGAACGCATTTACGGTATGCCATACAGCGAGTGGAAAGCTAATCATCAATTGCCTGCAACGCCTGAACAAATGGCAGCGTTTGAAGCAAAACAAAAGAAATAATGAACTACTCACCACACCAACAAGCGCTCATCGAGCAATTTAGTGCCTTAAGGGGTTGGGAAGATCGTTACCGCCAAATCTTACGCTTAGGAAAAGTGCATCCCGTAATGGCCGATGAACTTAAAGTGGATGAGGTGCTACTTGCAGGCTGTGAAAGTAAAGTCTGGTTTTATGGTGAGCACTATGATGGTGGATTAAGATTAACTATTAGCTCTGATGCAAAAATAGTAAAAGGCTTAATCTCCATTATCATTACCGCCTACCAAGATCTCACCTTAAGTCAGATAAAGAGTTTCGACTGTGAACAGTTCTTCATAGAACTGGGCTTACTTAACCATCTAAGCCCATCACGAGGCAACGGCATTCGCGCCATTATTAGCGCGATTCAAGACGCAGCCAACTAATTATACCAATCAGACTAAGTTTACTCTGAGTGGGAATAAACTTTATCTGATTGGTATTAAGTAACAGTGGTTAACTTTTTAATCACTCTTGCCACAGCAACAAAGCCAAAGCTCGCAGTGACAACAGTTGCTGCACCAAACCCACTAGCACAGTCCATTTTCATGGGGCCATCGGCATTGGCTTTTTGCTTACATACACTGCCATCACTTTGCGGATAAACCAGCTGCTCAGTAGAGAACACACATTCAACCTGAAATCGGCGCTTGAGGTTTTTACTAAAATTATGATGACGGCGCAGCTCATTACGTAGTTTTGCCGCTAGCGGATCATTATAGGTTTTGGCTAAATCAGCAACCTGCACCTGTGTAGGATCTGTTTGCCCACCAGCGCCACCAACCGTAATAATTTTAATTTTATTGCGTTTACAATAAGCAACCAATGCAACTTTAGCGCGGATGCTATCAATGGCGTCAATCACATAATCAAAGTCTTGACTGATTAACTCTTTAAGATTATCGGGGTCGATAAAGTCTTCGACTTCATTGACCTTACAATCAGGGTTAATCGCGCGAATACGCTCTGCCATCACTTCAACTTTAGATTGGCCAATAGTGCCGGTAACGGCATGAATTTGGCGATTAACGTTAGTGGCACAAATGTCATCCAAATCTATCAGGGTGATTTCGCCAATTGCGCTACGGGCAAGTGCCTCAGCAGCCCATGAACCAACCCCACCAATACCAATAACACAGACATGAGAGCCAGCCAGCTTTTCAACCGCCTCCTGACCATACAAGCGTTTAGTACCGCCAAAGCGAAGATCAAATTGTTGTGAGGATTGTTGTTCAGACATGGAGTAATGCTACCTTGGTTTTAACAGAGTAATAAATATTGGCTTCATTGCACATTATGATGTGCTTGTTTTACAACATCGTTTGAATTAACTTTCTCACAAGCACACCAGTTACTTTTCTTTATAAAATACATCCATGTATTTTCCCCTACGGGCCAGCTAAAGCTGTTCAAATTGGTTCCGGACCAATTTGTACTTCGCCACTAAAATGTCTGGAACATTTTAGGACAGCTCTGCTGGTCGCGTAGCGATAAATCTCATGGACGAGATTTACAACAAAAGTAACCAAAAGAAAGGCGACCCGTTTATTTATCGCTGATCGAAAATAAGTAATTACCAATTCGAGGCCGTATTTGATCCGCGTCCTGCGGCAAATACTAAAAAATCATCCCTGACTTTTTCATCGGGTAATGACTTCTTTCCGGCGATAAATGACGGGGGGAGTCCGCGCTGTAGATATCGCAGCTTTCTAAACACTTCATAAAAACGATGGCGGCAATTATCCGTGTTTTTCAGAAATTAAGCTAGCACCAAAAAACGATCTAACTCTGATCTTGGCGTTTTCCCCATTCAATAAACTTAACCACAGGGTACGGTGATATCATCACACCACCGATCCCAATAGCGCTGCTTAGCATCACCATGCCACTAACTTGCGAAGCACTATCGGTAAGTAACAGCAGGTATAAGCCCAGGGCAATAAGCCCAAGGCCAGCTAAATGTAAATAAAAGAAAGCCTTAAGCATAATTAACGGGTACTTAAAGTAATTTTTTCAAGCAGCGACATTGCAAGATTATTGTCATAGTAAGCTGCTTCGTTGATAAATGAACCGTAAACGGCTTTTTCACCGTCATAACATACTTCCTTACCATCAAAAGTAACAAAGATAGGTTGGCCCGGTTCAATCAATTTGAAGTCTTGGTTTTGAACGTCTTTATGCACCATACCGGCGCGTTCGCCATCAGCGGTTAGGGGTAATTTAATACTTTCAATATAACGATAAGCTTCGACCGTTTCTGGAAGCTCTGGCACTTGGTCTCGATTGTGTAGTTCGATAAAGTCAAGAATAAGCCCAGTCATCTGCTCTGACTGCTCAAACACATCATGACGTAATACCGATTGTCCCACCGGCCCGACTTCCACCATTACGCTATCTTGTGCAATGGTTGATAGAAAATGATGCTCTTCATTGGTTTTATGATCTTCATCGCAAGATACCATAGCGTCGGGCATATGAAGCTTAACGTAAGCAGCTAGCTGATTATAAAACTTGCCTTTTTTTGTAATAAGCAAGGTTGGCCCCATGTTCGAGGTCGTTGTATGCAAGTCGATAATGAAATCTACGCGAGGGTTGCCTTTAGGCCCAAGTTGCTGGTTAATCTCTTTGGCGCGGCGCTGTTCGACACTCGTTAGGGAATCATTAGTTAAATCAGCAGCCGAAAAACAGCGGTTAAGATCATGTTCTACATAACGTTTATTTTGGGCATGCGCCTCATGATTTGCAAATAGCATTTCCGTTTCAAAACTACTGCGAGCGATAAGCTCTGGGGTATTTTTCCACTTCTTTAATAAGTAAATTCCAGTAAATTCATTACCATGAGTACCACCAACAATGGCTAATTTTTTTATCACTTTTACTATCCTTAAATACAAAACCGCACTAATGCTCGCTATATTAGCGAATAATAGTACGCTTGTTCACTCTTTCTTTAGTCTTATTTATGCTTTTGTTTTATATCTAGCGTAATTGGGCGTTGATAACGCATTGGCGTAGCCAATTTAATCATCTGTCGTGATGACTTATCATTGTTAGCGATTAAATCGAGTGCATCAGTCCAACTTGCCCCAACCGGTAACGATCTCACGGGTGGTAAACTAGCCATAATGGCTTGCGCATCAAGGGTTGGCATTAACCGTTCTAAAACAAATTTAGCGCGCGGCTCCACTAACGCATCTTTAATTCGTCCTCGCTGCCCCCAGGAAATAACAAGCGAGTCACTACCAATACTTGCATCGTAAGGAGGTGTTACCGCTTCATCTCGCTCGATACCGTAACGTGCACTCATCATGGTCGCATCAAATAGTGTGGCAACATCTTCTCGTTCGGAGCTATAAGCATATTCGGTAGGCGCTGAGTCATTTGAGAAAAACTGTACAATGTCTTCTGGCAAGTAGCTTTTTTGCAGTGCAGTTGGCGTTGCACCTCTAAAGTTAACTTGCCCTAAAGCGGCCATTTCTTCACTTTGCTTCGGGTGCGTAGCAGTTAATTGGTCGGCGATAGTTGTGCCACTGCGTTTATTGACTTCCGTAAAGATGCTCGATTCTGTTATGTCCCCCAAAGTCGTTGGCGGGAAATTATCAACGGCATGGGCCAGTTCATGATAAAGCAGTGAAGCCAAATCAGGCACAATATCTGCTGTGGTGCGGTTAAAGCGCAAGTCTTTAGGGTAAAAGCTACCAGCGTAGTCATTACCCTTAACATAGCGCCAAGGCATAACATATTGCAACTCTTGACCAAAGGCACTGCGATAATCTGGTGCAACGTCAATAACGTCCCGTTGACCTGGAGTTAGCCACAAGTTTTCAGGATCTAGGTAAATTGCGCCAGTAGCGCTGGTATAGAAAGAAGGGCGAATATCATAAGAAATAACAATAGCGCTAACCGAGCGTAGTAGGGTTCTAAAATCACCATGACTATCTTCATTCTCAAGAAACAGCTTAAAGTTATCTCCCATCCATTGATGAGAAACCAACACCCGACTCATAATGTCATCAACTGATGGCGCTTCATGGGCTTGACCAATTAGATTGACTTCGCTAAATGAACAGGCGTGAGTGAGATAGTTAGTATAAATACACTGCTCAAGTGCTTGCGCTCGTGAAGAATTTGAATCAAATGATTGAACCTTAGCAACGGTCTCATCAAAGTAGGCATTGCCTGGAATAGTATTAATATCTTGCACCAGCACATAAACGTTATCAGTGAAGGTTTGTCCGTTAGGGTGCATCGCGCTTACAGAGAAGGTAATCAGCTCGTCTTTAGTCACGCTGGGCGCCTTAAAGATAGCGAGTAGTTCATTGGTGTTGGCACTATCTAGTGTCACACTCGGACCAGCGGTTTGCTGCCATATAACATTGGTAAAATTACCATCAACAACATCGCCAGTTAACGGGTTCCCAGGGTCTCTTGGAGCGCTAAGTTTAAGCGACACTTTATTGCCTTCCCTTGCGGCATGATCACGACGAACATTCAGTATATTGGTTTCGCTTGTGGTATTAAAGCTAACCGTTTGACTATGTTTTTTGTTGTCATTGGTAGTAAAACTCACCGAAAACTCATAAGCTCCGGCGATTTCTAGGTCGAATGCCAATACTGCTGAATTAGTCGCCACTAGCTCAACATCGGGGCCCGAAACCTTAGTCCACTGAATATCTGCTTTATCAGACATTTGACCAGCAAACGAAGCAACAAGTGCCACCGACTGATTATGTGCTGGAGATAAGTCACCACGGATAATCAATCCCTGAGGGTCAACAGCCCCCCCTGAGTTTGCACCAGATATTGTACTTGAGCTAGAACCGCTTGAGCCGCCACATCCTTGTAGCAATAGCGCAACAATGCCAGCAACGTAATATTTTTTCATCTATCTTCCCTGTCAGTTTAATTCAAGCAGCCTACCGGGTTGCTTATTTTATGAGTAAAAAATAATAACCAGCGTTACACACATTGGCAACTGCCACTACCTGCCAAGCTGGCTTAAAAAGGCGCCGTATTGGCGAATGCCAATTGGGTAAATAAGCCTTATTATCTGGATTGTGTGCTTTTTTAGCTAACCCCACCGCAAGCATCGTCGAAATAAAAATAAACCATACTTCAATTGATAAAATCGCCGCCACAAAAGTAACAAAACCTTGCATGTTAGGCGCAATGTATTGCCCTTCGCGAAATAGTGGTGCACAAGCCAGTAAGTAAACCCAAGACAGCACCAATAAAACAATGGTTAAGCTGTTATATTGCTTGGGGGCATCTTCACCAAAACGTATACACAAGATACTAACAAAACCCCATACCAACGCGATATATGGGAATAAATCAATGTAATCCATAGTCTAACTCATCAAATTAAAAATAGTCCTGAAGATCAACATATGCCTTGGCAATATGGTCAATAAGCAATCTTACTTTTTCAGGCTGATGGCGAGTATAAGGATAAACAGCGTAAACACCTAACTCTCTCGGTTTATAATTTTCTAAAATGGGGATCAGGCTACCTTTTTGCAGATCTTCATAAACGCTACAACGCGGTACATAAACAATTCCGCAACCGGCAAGTGCTGCCTTACGTAGCGCTTGTGCATTATTGGTGGAAAAATTGCCTTTTATGGTCACACTAACAGGCGTTTTGTTATGTTCAAAGCGCCACTCATTAGCCCCCTTGTTTTGATAGGTATAAGCTAAGCAATTATGTTGTGTTAATTGCTCTATCGTACTCGGCTTACCAAAGCTGGCAATGTACTGCGGCGCGCAACACACTATCCACCTGGAATTTAACAATGGTTTTGCAATCAGACTTGAATCTTCAAGTACACCGGTACGAATAGCCAAGTCAATTCGCTCTTCCACCAAATCAACAAAATCATTTTCCAAACGCATATCCACCGCTAAATTTGGGTGCTCAACGCAAAACTTTGCCACGACCTCAGCAAGTAAGAGCTCACCAGAAATAGTGGGTACGGTCATTTTGATTGCACCACTAATGGCACCGCTATAGGAGTTCACCGCATCCAATGCGTCGTTAAATTGCTGGTTAATGGATTTAGCATGCTGGTATAAAGTATTACCAGCCTCTGTCAGCGTGACATTGCGGGTGGTGCGATAAAGCAATTGAACGTCTAACTCTTGCTCCAATTTAGTAATACGCTTACTTAATGCTGGTGTCGAAACCCCAGCTTGCGAGGCCGCTTTACTAAAAGACTGTGTTTGAGCGACCAAAGAGAACAAACTTAAATCATGTGCATTTGCCATAATTACACCGTTTTGGGAAATAATCATTTAATTTACACACTATATATTAACAATGAAATAGCCGCTACAGTAAACTCAAGTAAAGCATTTGAATCAGCTGGAGTGACATTGTGAGCCAAGTAAATACCTTACATCTTCGAGACTACCCTAAGAATCCAACGAAAGTTTATCTCTATGGCACGTGTCTAGCTGATAGCTTATTTCCAGACTCTGGCATCGATGCCATTGAATTTTTAGAACGCCAGGGCATTGAAGTTATATTCCCACAGGGACAAAGCTGCTGTGGTCAACCCGCTTACAATTCGGGCTACACCGATGAAGCAAAGGCTGTCGCCCTGGAACAAATAAGACATTTTCCATTAGATATCCCGATTGTCATTATTTCTGGTTCTTGCGGTGGCATGATGCGCCATCACTATAAAGATTTATTAAAGGACGAACCGGGCATAGAAAAGTTTTGTGATCGTATTTTTGAGTTCACTGAATTTCTTGTGAACTCTCTTAATGTCCAACTAAATGACAGCGGCCCGGCTGAACGTGTCGCACTTCATACATCCTGCGCTGCGCGCCGCGAAATGGGTGTACATATCACTGGCAAAAAGCTCATTGAGCAACTAGACAATGTCGAGCTGGTTACCCATGATTATGAAAGTGAATGCTGTGGTTTCGGCGGCACCTTCTCAGTCAAGCATGGTGATATTTCCAATGTCATGGTGAGCGACAAAACCAAAAACCTAGTTAATGCCGATGTCGTAAGGTATGTAAGTGCTGACTGGGGGTGTATGATGAATATTAATGGTTCATTAGAGCATCAAAAAGAGTCACTACGGGGCGAGCACATCGCAAGCTATTTACTGGCGCGTAATGCAATGGATAACACGGGAGATAAGTCATGAGTGTTGATCAGGTTAACCCAAACGATGAGAGTAAATATGCTGCCTCTGCTCGTGCTTTTCGCGACAACGTTAGCCGAGACTTGGCCAACGACGAACTTCGCTCAAACTTTCGTGGAGCGATGGATTACCTGGTAGATAAGCGTAAAACAGCATTATCCGATAGCGACGAATTAGAAACCTTGCGTGAACAATGCAAACTGATTAAACAACGCTGCTTAGTCAAACTCCCCCACCTGTTAGAAGCGCTAGAGGAGAAGTTAACCGCCAATGGTATCAAAGTGCATTGGGCGGAGACTATCACTGAAGCCAATGAGATTATCGCCGAGATCATAGAATCTAAAAATGGTAAAACGGTAGTCAAAGGCAAATCAATGGTATCTGAGGAAACAGCACTTAACGACCACTTAGAGTCACGCGACATTGAGTGTCTTGAATCAGACATGGGCGAGTATATCGTGCAGCTTGCCAAAGAGCACCCCTCGCATATCATCATGCCTGCGATTCATCAGAATAAAAAACAGGTTGCCGATTTGTTTGCCAAAAACATTGAAGGCTTTGAACACACTACCGATGTTGACGCTCTCATCCAGCAAGGTCGAAACGTATTGCGAGACAAGTTTTGTAACGCAGACGTAGGCGTTTCTGGAGTCAACTTCGCCGTGGCAGAAACAGGTACATTATGTTTAGTCGAAAATGAAGGTAATGGGCGGATGTGTACCACGGTGCCTGATTTACACATTGCGATTACAGGTATCGAAAAGGTCGTTGAACATCTAAGTGATGTGCCACCACTCCTAAGCTTATTAACCCGAAGCGCAACAGGTCAGGCTATCTCAACTTATTTCAATATGATTAGCCACCCACGTCAACAAGACGAGAAAGACGGTCCTGGTGAAGTGCATTTGGTGCTACTTGATAATGGCCGTAGCCAAATGTACAGCGACGACGAATTACGCCAAACACTTCAGTGTATTCGCTGTGGTGCCTGTATGAACCATTGCCCTGTCTATACTCGTATCGGCGGCCACGCTTATGGCACGGTTTACCCTGGTCCTATTGGTAAGATCGTTTCACCCCACATGCTTGGACTTGAAGCGACCACTAACTTACCTACCGCCTCATCATTGTGTGGTGCGTGTGGTGAAGTGTGCCCGGTAAAAATCCCCATTCCCAAATTATTACTGCGCCTGCGCCAAGAAAGCGTAAAACCCAAAGGAGCTCCTCAGGTAATGAAGGGACAAGGCAGTGGTAGGAAGACAAGTGAAGCCTTTATTTGGTCAGTGTGGTCAATGATCCACAAACAACCTCTCTTTTATCGCACCAGCATGTGGTTTGCCACCCGTTTACGCTTTTTAATGCCGAAAAAGTTAGGCGCCTGGACCGTTGCGCGTAGCGCGCCAAAACTTGCGCCAAAGACATTGCATGAGCGAATAAAAGAACGTGAACAAGCGGCTAAGGGGAAATAATATGACTAGCGCCAGAAATAACATATTGAGCAAACTAAAAAGCCAAGTTAAAGATGCTGATTACTCGAAGCTGCCAGCAGAACAGGGGTTTAACTATCCACAGCAATCGTTTTCGGAGCAGCTTGAGCAATTTATCACGCATTTAGAAAACAACCATGCGCAAATCATTAAGCTAACGCGCGCAGAGATTGGCAAAGTCATCACTCAGGAGCTCGCCGCGCGTAACATCACTAGCCTGCTATATGGTGATAATAGTCAATACACTCAAGATATTGAGCAAAGCGACAGCAGTATTACCTTAAATAAATACAGCTTTGACTTTGCACAACACAAAGAGCGCTTATTTAATGACACCCCTGCGGGGGTTACTGGGTCCCGCTGCGCAATTGCACAAACTGGATCTATTGTTTTATGGCCAACACCAGATGAACCACGCACGCTCTCTCTCGTGCCGCCAGTGCACTTTGTGATTGTTGATGCCAAGACACTCTACCCAAGCTTCGGCGACTTAATTGAGCAACAGCAATGGGCAGACAAGCTCCCTACCAATGCCGTACTCGTTTCGGGGCCGTCTAAAACGGCCGATATTCAACAAACCCTTGCTTACGGAGCGCACGGACCCAAGGAATTAATTGTACTATTGCTAAACTCTTAATCTAATCCGTGTAACTTATCTTAGATCAATGCTGTTTTTTGACTGCTCGCTAGACTTATATATACCTATGGAATATTTAAGGAAGAGCAGACAAATGAACAATCGTTTTTATGGTGTGTTCGATCCTATCACTGAAAGCGTCGAACACATTGCTCCCTGTGCCAACTGCCACTCAACGCAGGTAAGTTGTATATTTGAGCTGCCACAGAAGCACCAACTCCCAGGATTAATAAATAAAGAGGCACAGCAACTCTATCGTCGCGCATACTTTATCCGTTGTCCTGAATGTGAAAGCGTTGGCTTAGCCACTAAAAAACCGTGGCAAGCGGTAATTGAATGGAACAAAAGCCCCAAGTCAATAAAACACCCGCTAACCCAATTTCCACTGTTTGGTATTGATCAGTTAAATAAAGCCCAAGCAAAAATTCGCCTCAATGAAATTAGACTCGATTTAGAACAACGAAAGAAATCACGAGTACACCGAGGCGACCGCCTCTACAACAATCATTATGAAAAGATCCGTGCTTTTCTAGCGTGGTCGATTTACGCTCAGACCGTGGTTAAGTTAAGTAAGTAGCGCTGATAGATATCAACTTCCTTCCTGATTTCAACATCGCTAATCTGTTGTGGTAATAATCTCACCAACTCTCCACTTTTAGGTATTGCACCCCGAATACGCAATTGTTTCTCATTGTAGGCGATGTACAAAGATGATTAACGTTTTTGCCATCATGCTTGAATCTGCTAGATCACCGATTCTAATTGCAATATCATCGCCTTGAACACTTATATTTAGCCATTGATGGGTGGGCACGGTTTCAATTTTAAAATCACTGACACCTTGCCATTGCATTCCGCCCCATTATTACCGTAGGGTAAAAGTAATTTTCAATTTAGCTATATTATCTTTTCTGAGAAAACAAATATAATAGCGTTAATTTCCAAATATAGGTGAATCATCATGTCACAACAATTTATCAAATCTAAAGCCGCCATTGCTTGGGGTCCAAACCAACCACTTTCCGTTGAAGAAGTGGATGTTATGCTGCCTAAAAAAGGCGAAGTGTTAGTAAAAATTATTGCATCTGGTGTATGCCACACTGATGCCTTTACCCTGTCAGGTGATGATCCAGAAGGGATCTTCCCTGCAATTCTTGGCCATGAAGGTGGTGGTATTGTTGAGCAAGTAGGCGAAGGCGTGACAAGCGTTGCAGTTGGTGATCATGTCATTCCTCTCTACACGCCTGAATGTGGTGAGTGTAAATTCTGTAAATCGGGTAAAACCAACCTTTGCCAGCAAATTCGCGAGACCCAGGGTAAAGGCCTGATGCCTGATGGTACAACCCGTTTTTATAAAGACGGTGAGCCAATTTATCATTACATGGGCTGCTCTACATTCTCTGAATACACTGTATTACCAGAAATCTCTTTAGCAAAAGTTAACAAAGAGGCACCTCTTGAGGAAGTATGTTTACTGGGCTGTGGCGTAACCACCGGTATGGGTGCGGTAATGAATACTGCAAAAGTTGAAGCTGGCGATACCGTAGCAATATTCGGTATGGGCGGCATTGGCCTGTCAGCAGTTATTGGGGCAGCAATGGCAAAAGCCTCTCGTATTATTGTGATCGACATTAATGAGTCTAAATTCGAGTTAGCCACAAAACTTGGCGCAACTGACTGTATTAATCCAAAGAACTATGACAAGCCAATCCAGGATGTGATCGTTGAGCTAACCGACGGTGGCGTTGATTACTCATTTGAATGTATCGGTAATGTCGATGTCATGCGCAGCGCATTAGAATGTTGCCATAAGGGATGGGGCGAATCAGTGATCATTGGTGTTGCAGGCGCAGGGCAAGAAATATCTACCCGCCCATTCCAGCTAGTTACAGGTCGCGTTTGGCGTGGTACCGCTTTTGGTGGCGTTAAAGGTCGCAGCGAACTACCGGATTATGTAGAGCGTTACCTTGCTGGTGAATTTAAATTAAGCGATTTTATCACTCACACCATGCCGTTAGAGCAAATCAATGAGTCATTTGATTTAATGCACGAAGGTAAAAGTATTCGAACGGTTATTCACTTCTAATACCCATTACATTAATACTAAGTTGCTGTGGCGCATGTTACTTTTGCGCCACAGCATATCCTTTGCAGCGATTAATTCGCTAACCATGAGGCACTAACTAAGCGCTGCTCACCTTGCAGTATATGCGCTTCAAATTTGCTGCCTTTTGCAATCTTACCAACACCTTTCGGTGTCCCCGTCATCACAACATCGCCATCTTCAAGCGTAATGAAACTTTGTAACTGGGCAAGAATATCACTAGGTTTGTACATCATTAAAGGCACACCGCCCTGTTGGGTTAACTCACCATCAATAGATAGCGTTAGGCTAAGTTCATCACTCACTTCATCAATATTAACAAACTCACTAAGCACTGCCGCGCCATCAAAAGATTTGGCTCTTTCCCAAGGCAAGCCTTTATCCTTTAATTTACTTTGCAAACCACGCTTGGTTAGATCTAAGCCAAAGCCAACCGCACTAAAGCGTCCTTGGTTGTAAACGAAACAGATTTCACCTTCATAATGTAGTTGCTCTTGATGGCTACTAATGAGTTGGTCGCTAATGGCTGAATTAGGTTTAAAAAACACCACCATTTCATCTGGAACATCGTTACCAAGCTCAGCGATATGTTCAACGTAATTACGCCCTACACACACAACTTTACTCGGTGTTACTGCTTTACCATCCACTACTATTGTTTTCATTACCACTCCTAAATATACCAGCCATAAAAAAGGCTCCTACACACGTAAGAGCCTTAGTTTATTTAATTTACTAACTAATCTCTAGAGATTAAAGAAATGCTCAGCATTACTGCCTAATATTTTACTCTTAACCTGTTCGGAAAAAGTCTTATGCTCGCGAATCAAGGTGCCAACGCGCTGCTCGCCTAATGGAAATGGTTGGTCAGACCCTAACATCACGCGATCTTCTCCCATGACATCAGTTAATAGACTCAACGAGCCTTCGCTAAATACCGCTGAATCAACGTAAAAACGGTCGCTATAAGAAGAAGGTAAGTTTGGGCAATCCTCACGCACTATATCGCGATGACGCCAGGCGTTATCCACTCGTCCTATTTGGAAAGCGTAGTTACCACCACCATGAGCAAAGCATATTTTTAAATCCTTTGAAATGCGCTCAAATGCACCAGACATAATTAAGGATAAAATCGATAATTGTGTTTCAGCAGGCATAGCAACCAACCATTGCAGCATGTATTTGGGCATGCGATCGCCACCGAGCATATCCCAAGGATGAACCAATACTGGGATGTTTTCGCTAGCACAATGCTGTAAAAAGGTCACCAGGCCTTCGTCATCTAGATTCTTGGGGCCAACATGGTTACCTATTTGCACACCAACATGACCATTTGCCATTGAGCGTGACGCTTCTTTACAGGACAGGTCAATGTCTTGCAATGGTACTTGGCAAAGCGCTTTTAATCGCTTTGGATTTCTGGCACAAATCTCAAGTGCCAAATCATTGAAAATTTGGGCACATTCTGCAGCCTGTTGCGCAGGGCGTGCATAGGAAAACAATACCGGCGTGGCACTCATGATTTGAGTATCAACCCCATCACGGTCCATTTCATCAAGACGAACTTGTGGATCCCAGCAAGCGTCATAGACAGGGCGAAACTCCTTGTCGCCAACCATAATCATGGCCTTTCCCGCTTGTGTATGTCTCATCCACGGCCAGTCTGGCGTACCAAATCGCTTAGCCAAATCGGGCCACTGCTTTGGCAAAAAATGCGTATGCATATCAACTACAGCCATTTAAATCACCTCTTCCTATCAGTTATGACTATGCCGGATGAACTGCGTTGCAGTTCGGACATGTGCGTAATGAAGTATCTTCGCGAAACGCTTTAAACACAGGCGCTAAGTCCTTTGAGATATCGTTCAATATCATTTCAGCACGGTGGACCAAGGTATTACATTCTTGGCAATACCATTCAAAGGCATCTTTTTCACCAGTCGGACGCTTTGGCTCAATAACCAAACACAAACTGCCTTCTTCAGGGCGCTGTGGTGAATGACGAACATGCGGAGGTAGCAAGAACACATCCCCTTCTTTAAGGTGTACTTCTTGTGGGCCTTCCTGTGTCATAATGCGTAAAAATGCATTGCCTTTAAACTGGTAGAAGAACTCTTCAACCGGGTCGTCATGATAGTCATAACGCTGATTTGGACCACCAACCACAGTAACCATCAGATCGGCGTCTTCCCAGATCAAGGCATTATTTACCGGTGGTTTTAGTAGGTGTTCATGCTCATCAAGCCACTGCTGAAAATTAAAACCACTAAGCGCACTTACATTCTTAATTAGTCCTGAACTCATAATTTGCTCCTCTACCTTTTTAGATAGCTATATACAATCGCTTAAGCCAAAGGCTTATAAGCAATTGCTTTTATTTCAATTAACAAATGAGGGTGTGGTAGTTGATGAACAGCAACCGTAGTACGGGTTGGTCCAGTTTCATCAAAAAACTCGCTATACACCTCGTTGTAGCCGCCAAAGTCATTCATATTAACGAGGAAACAACTTAGCTCGACCAAATCAGACAGTTCACAGCCTGCCACTTGTAAAATACTTTCAATATTTGTTATCACAGCGCGGGTTTGTGCTTTAACACATAAATTGGTGACACCCATTTCGTCCACCTCAACACCAACAAAGGTGTTGTCAGGCAAGCGCGAACTCGTGCCAGAAACATAAACAAAATCACCAGCACGTTTATAGTGAGGGAAAGAGCCTCGTGGTTTTGCCTTACCAGCAATTAAGCCATCGGTGCTTAGTTTATTTGACATAACAAGCTCCTATTTAATATTAAATTCTGCAACACCCAAGCCTTCACAAACAAGGCGAACATGGGTGTTTGGCGTCATGGCTTGTGCAGCTGTTGATGCGCCGGCCAGCACTATTGAACCAGCTGGTAATGTTTTACCTGCCTCGCCTGCAACTCGTGCAGCGGCAGCTAGTGAGCGATAAGGATTACCCAAAATCGCAGCGCTAGAGCCAATTTGTACGGCCTTGCCGTCAAATTCCATTACCATACCAAGGTTGGCTAAATTGGCGTCAGGTGCTTGCCATGCGCCAATAGTAAAGCCAGAAGATGAGCAGTTATCGGCCACAACATCTTCTAACGAGAACTTAAAGTTATCGTATCGTGAATCAATCACTTCTAGGGCCGGAGCAACCGCTTCTACAGCCGCCATAGCTTCTGCTAGTGTCACGTTACCGCTAAGCGGCTTATTTAATAAAAATGCTATTTCAGGCTCAACACGTGGGTGAATAAAGCGCTCAAGTGATACTTCACCGCCCTCTTCGATAAACATTTGATCGGTTAATGGTCCCCAAATCATATCCTCGACGCCCATCTGGATCATTTTGGCACGACTGGTAAAGCCCATTTTAATACCCACTTGCTTTTCTCCACGTGAGATACGGCGAGCGACAGATAAATCTTGAACTTTATAAGCTTGCTCAAGTGATAGTGACTCACCTTGAGCAGAAAGTTGAGCGATGGCTTGCGCTTTGTGCGCAGCATTGTCGACTAGCTCAGCCAGTGCATGTAAATTCAATTCATTGTTAGCTAAGCTCATCTTAAGCTCCTTTATGTTTTAGTAAATCAAGTGCCACGTCGACAATCATATCTTCCTGGCCGCCAACCATTTCACGGCGCCCAAGTTCAACGAGAATATCGCGAGTATCAAGTCCATAGCGCTGTGCAGCAATTTCAGCATGACGTAAGAAACTTGAGTAAACACCAGCATAGCCTAAAGATAATGTTTCACGGTCAACGCGCACTGGACGGTCTTGTAATGGGCGTACCAAATCATCAGCCGCGTCCATTAATGCGTATAGGTCAGTACCATGATTAAGGCCTAGCTTATCTGCAGCGGCAATAAATACTTCAAGCGGCGCGTTGCCAGCCCCCGCTCCCATTCCAGCCAACGATGCATCGACACGGGTTACGCCGTTTTCAACAGCAGTTAATGAGTTAGCAACCCCTAATGACAGGTTATGATGCGCATGCACGCCTATTTCTGTGTCGTCATTGAGCACCTGCTTGTACGCTTCAACGCGCGCTTTAATATCTTGCGGTGTCATCGCACCAGCGGAGTCAGTAATGTATACGCACTGTGCGCCATAAGACTCCATTAGTTTAGCCTGTTGAGCCAATTTTTCCGGGCTGTTCATATGTGCCATCATTAAAAAGCCGCTAGTATCCATCCCTAGTTCACGGGCATACTCAATATGCTGACGAGAAACATCAGCCTCAGTACAGTGGGTTGCCACGCGTACTGAACGGATCCCAGCATCCCATGCCCATTTCAAATCTTCTTTAACCGCAATGCCCGGTAAAATAAGCGTGGTTAGCTTAGTTTTAGTGACGACATCATTCACCGCTTCAATCCATTCGCGGTCAGTGTGTGCGCCAAAGCCATAGTTAAAGCTGGCGCCGCCAAGGCCATCACCATGTGCTACTTCGATAGCATCAACACCGGCTTTATCAAGCGCTTTGGCTAGCGTTTGTACTTGTTCAATAGTGTACATATGACGTAGCGAATGCATCCCGTCACGCAATGTCACATCTTGAATATATAATTTTTTGTCTGTCATGATGTTGTCCTAGGCGAATTTACTAATAGCGATGCGTTCTGCGGTACCAAGTGCCGCAGAGGTCATAATGTCTAAGTTGCCAGCATAAGCTGGTAAATAATGCGCCGCTCCTTCTACTTCCAAAAAGATCGAAGATTTAAGCCCTACAAATTCGCCATACCCCGGAATATGCAACGGTGCGTCTTCCTCAAATCGCTCAAACTGTACTTCTTGTTTTAGGCGATAGCCCGGCACATAACCATTAACCCGTTCAACCATTTGTTTAATCGACTGAGCAATATCATCCGTGCTCACCCCATGTTGTTCTGGCAGCTCACTCAGTACAAATACCGTGTCACGCATCATCACTGGCGGTTCAGCGGGGTTAAGTACAATAATCGCTTTGCCTTTGTTGGCCCCACCAACTTGTTCGATAGCACGAGAGGTTGTTTGCGTAAATTCATCGATGTTGTCGCGGGTACCAGGTCCTGCAGATTTTGACGAAATTGACGCAATAATTTCCGCATACGGTACTGGCAATAGGCTACTAACGGCGGCAACCATAGGAATGGTCGCTTGACCACCACAGGTCACCATATTGACATTACCTTCACTAAGGTTATCTTCCAGATTAACCACAGGCACGGTAAATGGGCCCACAGCCGCAGGAGTCAAATCAATTACCTGCTTGCCATGTGACTGCAACACTTCATTATGATGCTTATGGGCATAAGCTGATGTGGCATCAAAAACGATTTTAATATCTTCAAACTGTGGCATATTGACTAAGCCATCTAAGCCTTCGTGGGTTGTTGGCACGTTCATACGCTGCGCACGAGCAAGGCCATCAGAGGCGGCATCGATGCCAACCATTGCGGCCATTTCAAGCGAATCAGAGGTGCGTAAGATCTTAATCATTAAATCGGTGCCAATGTTTCCCGAACCGATGATCGCTACTTTAACTTTATTCATCATCAGCTCCTTTAAGCCTGCTCTTTGGCAAACGATACGTTAACACTGCCAAGTCCTGAGATACGGGCTTCAATAGTATCCCCTGGTGCCACTTGCACCATTGGCCCTAACGCGCCGGTCAGAATAATGTCCCCTTTGCGTAGCGGCGTACCATTCTCAACAAAAGTTTTAGCCAACCAAACAGCGGCATTAAGTGGATTACCAAGACATGCCTGACCAGCCCCCGATGAGATTTGCTCACCGCGACGTTCCATCACCATGCCACATAGGCGTAAGTCCAAATCAGTTAGCTTCTTTGGCGTACAGCCCAACACAAACAAACCACATGATGCGTTGTCAGCAATGGTATCAACGATTGAAATATCCCAGTTTGCGATACGACTACCGACAATTTCAATGGCTGGAAGTGCATAATCAACCGCACTAATCACATCAACAACAGTTGGGTTAGCCACGTCTATATCAGCTTTTAATACCAAGGCTACTTCCGCCTCAACCTTAGGTTGTAATACAGCATCAAGTGCTACTTCATCACCATCACAAACGAAAGTGTCAGCATAAAGCAAACCAAAATCAGGTTGGTCAACACCGAGCTGATTTTGTACAGACTTTGAGGTAAGCCCTGCTTTAACGCCAACGACACGGCGACCTTGTTCAGCCCAAATATCACTATTGAGTTTTTGAACAGCATAAGCGGCCTCAATACTGTCCTGTGGTAATAGATCGCGTATAGGCTGAGCAGGTTGACCACTGGCATATGCTTGACGTATTTGCGCCGCTGCTTGTTCTATATTTTTTGTTAAATCTGTCATGTTAATTTCCTAAAAGAGTCAAATACGCCCTAAAGCTTGATACATATATTGGTAGGCTCGCTATAAAACGATAGTGAATGCACCCCACCTTCTCGACCAACACCAGAGAGTTTCATACCACCAAACGGGGTACGTAAATCACGTAGATACCATGAGTTCACCCAGACAATACCAACGTCCATTTGTCCGGCAACGCGGTGAGCGCGCTGCAAATTGGTTGTCCAAACTGTTGCCGCTAACCCATAATCGGTATCATTGGCCAGAGCAATTGCTTCCTCTTCCGTATCAAACGGTTGAATGTGTACTACTGGACCAAATACTTCGTTCTTCACAATATCTGCGTCTTCGCTTAAGCCAATAAAGATGGTTGGTTGAACAAAGGCGCCGTTGTCTCGCGCATCGCCAAATGTTGGTATGCCACCGCCCGTTATCACCGTTGCGCCGTCATCAATGGCACTCTGGTAATAAGAAAGAACTTTATCGCGCTGCTTGTGCGAAATAACGGGTCCCATATCGGTATCTTCATCCAATGGCCAACCAATCTTGATTTCTTCAGCTTTTTGTTTGAGTGCAGCAACGAACTTGTCAAAGATAGAACGGTGTACATACAAGCGTTCAGTGCACAGGCAAACTTGCCCACCATTGGTAAATACGCTGCGAGCGCTACCCGCTACAGCTTCTTCAAAGTCACAATCTTCAAAAATAATCCCGGCATTCTTGCCACCGAGCTCAAACGACAGGCCTTTAACCCCATCAGCTGCAGCTCGCTGAATGGCACTGCCGGTGCTAGATTCGCCAGTAAAAGTAATGGCATCCACTTGCTTATGTTTAGTTAGAAATTCACCGGCAGAGTTTTGCCCAAAACCATGAATAAGATTGAAAACACCATCAGGAATGCCTGCATCTTTCATTACCTCAGCAAGTAACGTTGCCGTACCGGGCGTTTCTTCAGAAGGCTTGGCCACTATCACATTGCCCGCAGCCATTGCTGGCGCAAGCTTCCAAGTCATTAATAACAGGGGTAAATTCCACGGCGCGATAACAGCCACTACGCCAAGCGGTTTATCTACGGCATAGTTTAATGCCCCTTTACCATCTGGCGTGTCAGTGTGGAAACACTCTGTAGATTGAGATTTCACCATGTCAGCGAATGCACGGAAATTGGCAGCGCCGCGCGGAATATCGATAGTACGAGCCTGGAAAAATGATTTACCTGTATCGGCCATTTCCGCCGCAACAAACTCTTCAAAACGCGCTTCAATGCCATCAGCAACCTTATGCAGCAAGGCGCAACGCTGTGCCATTGGCATAGCGCCCCATGCATGTGCAGCACCACGCGCGGCTTGTACTGCTGCATCAACGATTTGCTGATCAGCTTCTGCTACTTGGTTAATCACACTGCCATCAACCGGGTTGATGTTATTAAATAGCTTGTCACTGGTGACGAACTCACCACCAACGAAATTTCTTAAGACGCCGCCAGCATGGGGTACGTTGCTATTCATATTGTTGCTCCGTCACTTTCTAAGTTGGACTAATTGAGCCTTACTCTACGCAACCCAGACATAATATAAAAATACCCTTTTAACCCTTCGATATAACAAAATAGAGATACCTAATAATAGATTAAGCGGCACTCATTTTATTTAATTCTTTAAATCAGCTGCTAGCTATAAGCCCACAGGTGTTGATGCAAGGTCTACCATGTCATTTTTGCTATAACAGAGGTCAATTTGTGTACTTGATTTCTAAAATGCATACAACTTAGATTAATGGAACAAATCAACCGTAATGAGATCATTATGAATACAGAAATCATCGATACAAAACTGTCGTCAAATCAAAAAATATTTTTTGGTTGGTGGATAGTTATCGGCACAATTATAGGTTTATCGCTAGGATATAGCGTTATTTCAATGTCGTTCGGCACTTTTCTAAAAGAGTTCCAAAGCAGTTTTGGCTGGAGCCGTGGTGAAATATCTTTTGGTTCTACCGTCATCGGTATTACCGCGATTATTTTCTTTCCTTATGTTGGCACGTTAATAGATAAGCATGGTGTTAGAAAAATCATGCTGCCATCCATTATCGCCTTTGGTTTTACCATCATGGCGATGTCATTAATTACTGAGTCTATTTGGCACTTATACGCTATGTGTGTGCTAATCCCATTATTTGGTGCAGGCACCGCACCGATGACATTTTCACGAATATTGGTTAGCTGGTTTAACAAAAAGCGCGGCTTGGCCTTGGGAATAGGCCTATCCGGTGTTGGTCTGGGTACTACCGTTGTACCTCTTATTGCAGGCTATTTTATCGAACACTACAGCTGGCGCGAAGCCTATCTGGCTATTGGCATACTAATCATTGCAATCGTTTTTCCAATCGCCCTGTTTCTATTTAAAGAGAAACCAGCCGATTTAGGGCTTACCCAAGATGGCGCTCCTGCTGCAGAGGTTGATGAGCAACAAGCTGACCTAGCAGACTCCAAAACAGTGGTCGGCTATACCGCAAAAGAAGCATTAAAAACAAAGACCTTTTGGTTGATGGCTGGCTCATTTCTGATTACCGGTCTTACGACATCGACCGTCCTGGTCCATTTGGTTGCCATGATGATGGATCGCGGAATGACCTTACAACAAGCGATCGGCACATTTGCTTATCTTGGTATGTCTATTGTTGGTGGCCGCTTAATCGCAGGTTATCTGATGGATAGGTTCTTTGCCCCATTTGTGGTGGTGTTCTTTCTACTCGGGCCAGTGGTTGGTTTAGCCTTTTTCGCGATGGGCGCCAGTGGCTTTGAAGCAGCAATTTGTACCGGGCTTATTGGTATCGCCATTGGCGCAGAATTTGATGTGATGGCTTTTTTCACCAGCCGCTACTTTGGCCAACGCTCATTTGGAGCCATATACGGTTATAACTACTCAGGCTTTAAGATCGGTGCCAGTTTGGGCCCACTAATTATGGGCATTGCCTATGACCAGCTAGGTAGCTACAACGAAGTCCTGTGGGCAATGTCAGCAACAATGCTCGGTGCTTGTGTGCTTGTTCTAATGCTAGGGAAATACCCAGAATTGCCTAAACGGAACAGAACTTAAGTTAAGTGACTAATTAAAAGCGCAATGTTAGTTTTTCAATCGAAGACATCATATTCAGCGCGGCTAGTCCCGTCGTTTATCGCCTTAAATTAGAAATTGCTCGATAAAAAATTCAGGGATGAATTTTTAGTATTTGCCGCAGGTGACTGCATGGATGCAGGAAGTAGAGTAACGCAGGAGCAGTTACCGAGATGCGGATCAAATGCGGTATCGAGTAGACAATTTATCATTTAAGGTCAGCGATAAATTAACGGGTCGCCTTTCTTTTGGTTACTTTTCTTTGGCGAAGCAAAGAAAAGTAACTGGTGTGCTAGCGCCAAGCTAAATTAAAAAGCCCCCAGTTCATAAGCACATCATATTATTCGCTGAAGCTATAATTATTCCCTGAACTGTCCTGCATTGCACTTTTATGCTGCTTAATTTAATTCCCAACCAACTACACCCCCCGCTCTTCGCTGTTCATTCAAAACTGTTATAACAAGCCTCCAATAAATATCATGTATATTCAAAATACGCCCTTGTATACATGAGAGAGAATTTGTATGCTTTAATTAAGTTTTTAAGTGAGTAATAAATATGTCGACAACAAATCTTAAAGTAGGCATCGCCGGCTTTGGCACCATAGGTAAAGTCGTTGGGCAGGCGCTTGATCAGGGCATGCCGGGACTTGAGTTAGCGGCGGTCACCTCAGGTAATCTTGAGAAAGCACGTAACAACATGAGCGAATTCGCTAAACCTGCCATTGTCGTGCCGGCAGAACAACTAACTGATTTGGTTGATATCGTAGTGGAATGTGCACCAACCGCCGCATTTATGTCGGTGGCAGAGCCAGCACTTCGCCAAGGAAAAATAGTGGTTACCGTTAGCGGTGCTGCAATCCTGGATCACCCTGACATTGTTGAAACGGCTAAACAAAATGGTGGACAAATCGTACTAGCGACTGGTGCTTTATTAGGACTTGATGCCGTTAGAGCAG
Source organism: uncultured Gammaproteobacteria bacterium (assembly GCA_937139475.1). Classification (GTDB taxonomy): domain Bacteria; phylum Pseudomonadota; class Gammaproteobacteria; order Enterobacterales; family Psychrobiaceae; genus Psychrobium. The sequence continues at coordinate 81,940 of CAKZQF010000202.1, forward strand.
CCGCAGAAGGCACTATTCACAGTGTGCAAATGGTAACGCGAAAACCCCCTACTTCATTAACAAAAGCCAAGTTTGTGGTAGAGAATAATATTGATTTAACAAACCTAAGTGCACCATTAAGACTATTTAAAGGCAGTGCTCGTGAAGGCGCGATAAAGTTTCCATCAAACGTTAACGTAGCAGCGTCATTGGGTTTAGCTGGTGTTGGCGCTGATGATACCCAACTTGAAATCTGGGCTGATCCAGGCAAGTCGCGAAATACCCACAACATTAAAGTAGATGCCTGCAGTGCATCATTTGAACTAACCATTGAAAACGTACCAACGGTTGAGAATCCAGGGACTGGGCGTATAACTGCGCTTAGCGTTATTTCAGCCCTGCGCTCACTCACGACGCCTTTGCGCGCTGGTAGTTAATCCCCTTAAATTTTGGAGAAATATTATGTCTGACAAAAAAGTAATTCCATTAAGTCATGTTGCTATGGCTTCTAGTAACCCAGAAAAGAGCCGTGATTTTTTCGTTAACATTATGGGCTGGTCTGTAGCTGGTGTTGTAGCAAGCCGTAATGCAAATGGCTTTTACGTCACCGATGGCAACATTAACTTAGCTATCTTAAATTTTAAAAATGGTCCTGCGGCTGGTAAAGAGTTCCCGCAAGGCTACGTTGGACTTCATCACATCGGATTTCAGTGTGACAATATTGAAGAGTTTGTTGATGACTTTAAGCGTGAAGGCTATGAGCCTCGTCATGACGTCAACCTGGCCCAAGGCTTGGGTAAGAACCCTGCCAAAGATAACGCCGAATATAAAATGAATGGTCCAGAAGATATTATGGTCGATGTCTCTGAACGCGGCTGGATTGGCACCCAAACCTACAAAAATTTATAGCCTAAACTTTTGTACATAAACACCAATTCACTGCCCTGAGTGAATTGGTGTACTATTAAACACTTCTTCTAGCAGTTTGCTAAACCGATGTTCGATACCTTAATTCAATTTATCCCTCAGATGCATTTGCGAGACGTTAGCTTATTTGTATTAACGACGTTAACCTCCACTATCGCTGGTATCTTCGGTTTAGGTGGTGGTTTAATACTTGCGGTGACACTGCCCTGGTTTGTACCAGCCAACGCCGTCGTTCCTATTCATGGTACGACACAGCTCGCCAGTAACTTCTCACGATTGCTATTTGCCTACCAGCATGTGGTCTGGTCATTAGTGCCTAAGTTTGTTGTGGGTTCTATTGCTGGTGTTGCATTGTTTACTTTGGTGCTATCCAACATGCCGACAAAATATATTCCGGTAGCAATTTCAGTCTATTTACTATTGAG